>WJLX01000101.1 GCA_014728225.1 Candidatus Coatesbacteria bacterium
AGTTTCTTATAGACCCGCCGGCCGTCGGCGTAGCGGTGTAGCTGGTCGGGTCGAGCGCGGCCCGGCGAGCGGCGGCTCGGACGGTCGGGTCGCCGAGCCGGAACAGACGGGCTATCTCACTTATGCGCCCCTCGGCGCAGCTCTAGTGATAGCGGTTGTTGCACCTGGGACGGTTGGCGTGCCGCTCCCGCGACCCGCTCTTCCCCACCACATTGCCCCCCTCGATCGGTGGCGGGACAGCAGACCCGTTCACGACGCTGGAAGACCCCAACTGCAACAGCTGATGTTCATCTTCTGTGATGATCCCACATGATGATCCCAAATGAAATGAGGGCCGGGAAAACCCGGCCCTCTCGGTATGTGACCTGTCGTGGTTCTACGGCTGCTCGGACAGGCGGGTTACGTCGGCGGCCTGCAGGCCCTTGGGACCCTGCTGGACCTCGAACTCAACCTCTTCGCCTTCGAGGAGCGAACGACGGCCGGTGCCGTTGATGGCGCTGTAGTGGACGAACACATCGGGGCCATCGGGCTGCTGGATGAAACCGTAGCCTTTGGCGTCGTTGAACCACTTGACGGTACCACGCATTCTGGAAATCCTTTCCTTGCGCATCGCGTGTTTTTGGTTTTCGGTCTTTGGTGACCGTGCGATGCCGTTCTTGCGATCCCCGCTCAAACGTCTCCCGCCACGGACTTAGGATGTGGGGGATGAGGGGGATGTTCCACACGGGAACCTTGGAATACTAGCAGCCCGACCGAGCCAGGTCAAGGAAAAAGCACGTTTTTCGTCGTCGATGCCCGGATCGACCCGCTTTGAGCCCGCCGGGCACCGGATAACCGGGCCAAAATAGAGCGAGATTATCCCTGATATGTGGCGCGTTTTTTTCTATACTGGGTAACGTCGGATAAGTTGACCTCGAGCTTCACCCCGCCTCCCGCGCCGCGGATTCGGGAATACCCCCCGTAAGGAGTTGTTAATGAGCGAGATACCCGCAGATATCGAGATAGCCCATCGCGCTAGGCCCCTGCCGATCGTCGAGGTGGCCGACAAGCTGGGGCTGGCCCCCGAAGACCTGGACCTCTACGGCAACGACAAGTGCAAAGTGCACCTGGACACCCTGGAGAAGCGACGTCGCGGCGTCGGCAACCTGGTGTTGGTCTCGGCGATCACCCCGACACCGGCCGGCGAGGGCAAGACGACGACGACCATCGGCCTGACCCAGGGTTTGACCAAGCTGGGTAAAAACGCCTGCTGCGCCATCCGCGAGCCCTCCCTCGGGCCGATCTTCGGCATCAAGGGCGGCGCCGCCGGCGGCGGCTACTCCCAGGTCCTGCCGATGGAGGACATCAACCTCCACTTCACCGGCGATTTCCACGCCATCACCGCGGCGCACAACCTGCTGGCGGCGTCCCTCGACAACTACCTCCACCGGCGCCACGACGACATCGACCCCCGCACGGTGACCTACCGCCGGGTGCTGGACATGAACGACCGCGCCCTGCGCGACATCATCATCGGCCTGGGCGGACGCAAACAAGGCGTACCCCGGGAGACGGGCTTCGACATCACCGCGGCCAGCGAGCTGATGGCCATCCTCTGTCTGGCCCAGGACTTCGGCGACCTCAAGGGCCGCATCGAGCAGATGTTCATCGGTATGACCTACAAGCGCGAGCGGGTGCTGGCCAAACAGATCGGCGTCTCCGGGGCGATGGCCATGCTGCTCAAGGACGCCATCAAACCCAACCTGGTGCAGACCCTGGAGGGCGGACCGGCCTTCATCCACGGCGGACCCTTCGCCAACATCGCCCACGGCTGCAACTCCGTGCTGGCCACCCGAATGGCCCTGGCCTTCAGCGACTGGGCGATCACCGAGGCCGGTTTCGGCTTCGATCTGGGCGCGGAGAAATTCTTCGACATCAAATGCGTCGGCGGCGGCTTCTACCCCAGCATCGTCGTGCTGGTGGCCACCTGCCGGGCGCTGAAGATGCACGGCGGCGTCAAGAAGAAGGAGCTCGACGAGCCCAACCCCGACGCCGTGGCCGCCGGGCTGCCCAACCTCGAGAAGCATCTCGAGAACATCGGCAAGTTCCGCCTGCCCACCGTGGTCTGTCTCAACCGCTTCGCCTACGACACCGACGAGGAACTGCAGATCGTGCTGGACTTCTGCCGTGAAAAAAACGTCCCCGCGGCGATCGGCGACGGTTTCGCCAAGGGCGGCGACGGCATGCGCGAGCTGGCCCAGCTCGTCGTCGACCACGCCGAGGACTGCAAGAACCTCTTCCGCCCGCTCTACAAATGGGACTGGCCGTTGAAGAAGAAGATCTTCACCATCGCCCACGAAGTCTACGGCGCCGAGCACGTCGACTACACCAAACAGGCGCGTATCGACCTCAAGTACATCAAGAAATTCGGCTACGACAAGCTGCCGGTCTGTATCGCCAAGACCCAGAACTCGCTCTCCGACAACCCCAAGCTCCTGGGGCGCCCCAAGGACTTCGTCGTCACGGTGCGCGAGATCGAGATCGCCGCCGGCGCCGGCTTCGTCATCCCGTTGACCGGCGACATCCTGCGGATGCCCGGATTGTCCAAGCATCCGGCGGCCAACGACATGGACATCGACTCCCGGGGCAACATCAGCGGTCTGTTCTAGACCGCGCCCGCCCCTGACGCCTCCCCGGAGTGACCCATGGCCCGATACAACAGCGCAATGCGCCGGGTGGTCCGCCGCCGCCTGTGGAGTGACGAGAAGAAGAAAAAACGCCGCACCGCCGTCTTCAGCGGACTGATGATCGTCTGGATGGGCGGCTACATGTCCTTCATCTTCCTGGAGACACTCTGGATCGCCATCGGACTGGCGTCCGCCTGGATCGTCATCTTCCTCGTCGTCGTATTGGGCGACTACGCCGACCGCCTCTTCGTCATCCGCGCCCTGTTCGAGGAGGCCGGGGAACGCTGGGAGAAGTTCTGCGAGGAGGTCGGGGATCCGCCGATCAAGGCCCGGGTGGGCGAAGCCTTCCCCCTGGTCATCGAGCACTACGCCACCATCCGCCAAAGGCTGGGTGAGATCGACGATCTGCCCGCCGACCTCGACGACGTCGTCGACGAGGTCGAGGCCGACGCCCTGGCGCTGGCCCGGGAATGGTTGCGGATGGACAAGGTCTTTCTCCTCTACCAACGCGGCAAGGACATCAACTCCGAACCACTGCAGGGCAAGGCCCGGCAGTTGATGGCCCTGCTGGGCAAGCGGACCGTCGAGTTTACCGTCCTGCTCGAACGCCTCGTCGAGGCCCTCAACCGCCTCGAAGCCTTCGAGCTCGACAGCGAGGTGGCCGTCGAGTTCGGCACCGCGACGGGCCGTTCCGACTTCGGCTTCGTCGAGCACTTCGTCAGCGAGCTGCGCGATTGGAGCGCCTGCCTGACCCGGGCCCAGGAGGAGCTGACCCGGGAGAAGTTCTAGCGCGGGAGACCGTTGAAAACCCAACCCCGCCGAATCTCCCGAACCCGACGCCCGGAACCGGCACGGTTTTTGCAGCCCCGGAACCGCCGGGACGGGTTACGGGTTGCGACCCCGCAAAAACCGTGCCGGTTCCGGGCGTCCAGCGGATCCCGCTCCGTGGAGCCGCTCGTCGGGTTTTCAACGGTCTCCCGCGCCGCTGCCGATCGTCGAGCCGGCTGACGACGTCGGGTTAAATCATCCACTCCGAATACGGACACTCACTGATAAGGGAGGAAGAATGGCGCAGATGGAAGGCTCGGCCCATGCCGAGACGATCGAATACTACCGCTTGACCCTGGAGGCGCGCAAGCGCGACCCTCACGCCGAGCGGGCGGCCCGGATCGACGCCGAGACCCTGGAGATGGTCCGCGAGACGCCGGACCTGCTCGAGATGAACAAGGCCTTCATGGAGGGCGGGCTGGCCTTTCGCTTGACGAGGGCCATCGCCGTCGACGGCGCCCTCTACCAGGCGGCTATCCACCGCAAACTGGGCCAGGAGGAGCTGGCCGAGCACTGGGAACGCCGTGCCAAGGCGCTGGAGTGTGCCGAGGACTACGCCGCCGTCGACGGGATCGCCGAGGAGTGGGGCAAGGAGGAGGGCGCCCTGCGTGAGCGCGACGAGCGGTTCAAGATCATCGTTGACGAGGGTCTGGAGGCCGTACTCAACCTCAGCGCCGGCGAGCCGGGGAGCAAGCTGGGCGAGCTGCAGCGCACCAAGCTGGAGGCCAACCTGAAGGAGTTGCGCGAACGGGCCCCCGGAATGCGTTTTCCGGACCTCCTGACTCTGCCCTTTGTTCGTGACCGGTTGCCCTGGGACGACGCGGCCCTGCGCAAGCTGAGCGAGCTGTTCGAGGGTGTCAACCGTGACGAGTTTGGGGGTGAGTACTGATGGATCCGGCAGTCAAGCAGATGATCGACGGCATGCGGATGGGCATCGACGCCCAGGCGGGCAACGTCAACGATCCGGAGCTGTTGGAGCGGGCCTACGGGATCATCGACAAGATGGAGGCCCTGGCCGCCGAGGGCGGCGACGCCGCCGAGTTCCAGCAGAAGTCCCAGGGTTTGATGACCGAGTACGGCCAGGTGATGAGCGAGTTGGCCACGGCTCAGACCGCCGGCATGGAGCAGCAGATCGAGAACGCCGAGAAGATGGCCGAGGAGCTGGAACCCGTCGATCTCGAGACCCTGGACATCACCGACCTGTCCATCGTCGTCAAGCCCCACCGGATGATCTACGATTCCCAGGTCAAGAACAACCCCAACGTCCCGCATCAACGGGCGGCCTACGAGGCCCTCTTCGCCCTGGCCGAGGAGTGCGCCACCATCCCGGAGTTCAACCGCCGCAGCCTGGCCGAGGGGCATCAACACCACCTCGGGCTCTCCTCGACCTGGGACGCCAACCTGCAGTCCCTCGAGCATGAAATCAAGTATCAGCAACCCGAGATGATCACCTGGGCCCTCAACGCCCTGGAGAAGACGCGGGACTACCCCTCGCCGGAGAACATCAGCTACGCCCTGACCGAGTTAGCCCTGGTCAACGAGCAGCGGATGGCCCGGCGGCGCAACGCCATCCTGCCCTTCACCTGCTTCACCGATGCCCTGGGCGAGTATCTGCTCTGGCCCCATATGCACACCGAGGAGCAGCGCCGGAAGATCCACCGTCTGCTCGAGTTCTCCCGGGAGCTGACGGGTTGGGAGATGGACGAGGCCTTCTATCGTCCATACGTCCGCCGGCGCACCGAAACCGGTCAGGACAAGATCGCCGCGGAGCAGGGCCCCGATTATCTGGGCCTGACGCAGTTGCTGCGTGCCGGCTGGCACCTCGACGCCAAGTACAGTCCCGAGGAGCGCAAGGCCTTCGGGAGTCTGGACGATGTTCCTCCGCCGGACCCCCTGCCCTACCCCTACCGGACCGGCCCAGTGGGTGGTGTCGAGTTGGTTCTCTCGCAACCGGCCTTCGCCCTGCCCTTCGACGAGGCCTACACCGTCCGACTGACGATCACCAATCACGCCGTCGAGCCGCGAACCCTGGATGTCGCCAAGGGGTTGCGTTGCTGGCTGTTCGACGACAGCGGCGAGGTGACCGTCAACCGTCTGCCCGTCGAGCCGCCCGCCGAACTGGCCCCCGGGGCGAATCACGTCGTCGAGGGCGATTTGTACGCCTGGGGCTTGACCCGGGTGGAGGGGCTGCGGCTGGTGGCTTTCGACGTCGGCATCCCCGGCGGGCACGGCTGCGATCTGGCGGAGAAGCATTCCGATCCCGGGCAGTTGAGCCCCTTCACCATTGCGAACTACGTGCTGCAGCCCTTCGACGGTGGGACGGCCACGGCGCCGGCCTTCGTCATGCCCCACCGCCCGGTGCCCGGGTACCCCTTCCCCGTTCCGCTGACCGGGTTGTAGGGAGGGCCGAATGCGAGTACACGGCCGGGTCGGTCGGCCCGGCCGTGCAGCTTCGCTGGGGCGGGATTCGTTAACAACGTCAGGCGGCCCCGCGGGCCGCCGCGAATGAATAAAGCACGGCCGGGTTGCTTCCCGGCCGCCGTTCGATCACACGGTTGATCCTTATTCCGGAGCCTCCTCGGCGCGGAAGGTCTT
This sequence comes from Candidatus Coatesbacteria bacterium, assembly GCA_014728225.1. NCBI lineage: Bacteria > Candidatus Coatesiibacteriota > Candidatus Coatesiibacteriota bacterium. The sequence continues at coordinate 6,090 of WJLX01000101.1, forward strand.
GCCGTCGCGCTTGCAGAGGATCATCGCCAGGTGGCGGCCGTCGGAGGCCGCGGGGGGCAGTCCGCCGCCGGGGTTGACCCACTGGCCGATCAGGCGGAAGTTCCTCAGCCCGGCCAGGGTCTTGGGCATCTTCATGTTCAGCGCCCGGGGGGTGAACTTCCAGCCCTCCATCGAGCCCTGCCAGTTGTTGGTGTAGCGCTTGAAGGTCAGTGGGGTGGCCACGTCGGTCATCTCGATCTTGCCCGAGATACCGGGGAAGCGCTCCTCGAGACGCTGAACGACCTCGAGGGCTACCTCCTCCTTGGCCTCGCGGTAGGCCTGTTTATCCTCGGCTCTGTTCTTCCACCAGTCGTAGCTGGAGTAGAACATGGTCTTGACGCTGGCGGCGCCCGGAGGGGCCAGGGTGGGGTCGAAGTTCTCGATCGCGACGTGGAGTTGTTCGAAGGTTCGACCGGCGACCACGAGGGGTCGGCTGGGGGTGAAGATGATCCCGTCGGTCAGCGGCGGGATGTCGGCGAAGGTGTCGCGCACGCCCAGGCCGACGAAGACCAGGGGCTCGAAGATCGGCAGCTCCTCGAAGTAGCGCTTCTGTTCCTCGCTGACATAGCGGTCGTTGAGCAGCTCGAAGAAGGTGGAATGGGCGTCGCCGGCGCCGACGATAAAATCTCCGCGCTGCTCGGAGCCGTCGGCCAGCCTGAGGCCGACGGCGGTGTCGTTCTCGATGAGGATCTCGTTCACCCGGCTGTTGTAGGCGATCTCGCCGCCCAGGTCGGTATAGCGACGCTCGATGGCCCGGGCGAAGTCCAGTGAGCCGCCGATGGGATAACCGGTGTTGCCGGCGTGCATCCCGGCCAGAGTCAGCGGCAGGCCGAGGGCGGTCAGGTCGGGCGGGAAGATGTCGCGCAGCGCCGCCCGCAGGTGAGGATTGGTGAAGCGCCGGGCGTACTCGCCCTGACTGATTTTATAGAAGGGCTTGAAGGCCCCCATCACCGGCATCATCCGGAAAAAGCCGCCCAGCTTGCGGAAGGGTCCACGCAGCTCCGGCGGAATCAACACGTCGTCGTCCTTCATCTTCAGCGCGGCCATCTTGCGGATCGAGCCGGCCAGCTCGTCGATGAGCGCGGCGTCCTCGGGGCCGATGCGCTTGAACTCCGCGGCCAGGCGGTCCGGGTCGACGTAGAAGTTGATTTGCCGGCCGTCGGGCAGCTCGTAGCGGGCGAAGGCGTCGTAGAAGACGATCTCGCGGCCCTGGAGGGCGCCCAGCTCGCGCCAGATGCGGTAGAAGGGCGAACCCGGCGCCGCCCCGACCAGCCAGTGGATACAGCCGTCGACGGTGTAGCCCCGGCGCTCCCAGGAGGTGCAGAGCCCGCCAGGCTTGTCGTGCAGTTCGAAGATGGTGACGTCGTAGCCGTTCATCCGCAGGTAGCAGCCCGCCGACAACCCGGCGATCCCGGCGCCGATGATCAGGACCCTGTTGGTGGCCATTTCTGGTGGTTCCCCCGGTTGACCGAACATCTGTTCGGCTGATGTTTCAACAAGTTAGGACAAAAAGACTGAAATTAGTGTCCGCCTACCGAACAACCGTTCGGTTCGTGCGGCTCGCTAAGCTCGGATGCAAAAATAGTCCCGCAGTCGGAAAAACTCAAGGGTCGTCGAGGCTTTTTTCGCGCATCAGTTGACCGCAGGCGGCGGCGATATCCGCCCCCTGGGAGCGCCGCAGATTGGCCGCATAGGCCCCCCGGCGGGTGATTTCCAGAAAACGCTCGACGGCGGCGGCCGGCGGAGGCTCGAAGGGCAGGCCGGGCACCGGGTTGTAGACGATCAGGTTGAGCTTGTGCGGGATACCGTGGAGCTTTTTTACCAACGCCTGGGCCTGGGTCGGGCCGTCGTTGACTCCGCCGAGCAGGACGTACTCGAAAGTGATCCGCCGGTCCGTGGCGTCGTAGTACTCGCGGCAGGCGGCCAGTAGCTCAGCCAGGGGGAAGCGGCGGTTGATCGGCATCAGTTCGTCGCGCAGCTCGTCCGTCGGGGCGTTGAGACTGACGGCCAGCTTGACCTTCAGCGCTTCGGCGGCCAGGCGGCGAATCCCCGCCGGGACCCCCGCCGTCGAAACGGTGATCCGCCGGGCGCCCAGCTCGAGGGGGCCCAGCAGCAGCCGCAGGGCCTTCAGCGTGGCGCTGTAGTTGAGCAGGGGCTCGCCCTGACCCATCAGGACGACGTTGCGCACAGCCGCCTCCTGTTTACGCAGCAGCAGGACCTGGGCGGCGATCTCGTGACCCGCCAGCTTGCGGGTCAGCCCGAGTTGCGCCGTGGCGCAGAAGGCACAGCCCAGGGGGCAGCCCGACATCGTCGACAGGCAGGCCGTGCGGTAGGTCGTCCCGTCTTCGCCGCCCCGGGGCATCGAGACGCATTCCGTGCGCGCCCCGTCGGGGTACTCGAGCAGCAGCTTCAGCGTGCCGTCGGCGGAGCGGGCCTCGTCGATCACCCGGGGCAGGGCGGTGGAGTAGCGTCGCTCCAGCTCGGCCCGCAGGCCCCGGGAGAGGTTGTGCATCGCGGCGAAGGACTCCGCCCCGGCCGTCCACAGCCAGCGCCGCAGTTGCTGAACACGGAAGGCGCGCTCGCCCAATTCGCCCAGCAGTTTGGTCAGCTCGGCGGTCCCCAGGGCGCGGATGTCCGGTTTGTCATCCATGCCGACCATGATAGCAGACGGGACGCCCGGCGTCAGGGGCGGCGGTGCCGCGGCCGGAGCGCGACGGACACCATTATTAATAACCACGATTATCGCCGCGAGCGGCGCTCCCTCCGGTCGCTCCCCGTAGGAGGCAACCACGAGAACGCCGCCCAATAGACGACTGCAATCTTACTCGAAGTCGATCTTGTTGCTCGTCAGCCCCGTGATCATCTTGGGGCGGCGGTGCCGCGGCCGGGGCCGTCACGGTTCTTGCGACGCTGGACCACACCGGGTCCAGCGTCGCAAGAACTCGCGCCGGCCCCTGCGTTGTCTCACCAACGTAACGATCAGGTCCGCGTCGCTGCAGGGGCGGGGCTTTCGACCCCCCGCGGCGGCCATTGCATCAGCCATACCCCTCAACCCGATCATTACCCCAGCGGGGAGGGGGAACCGTCTTACGCCGACAGACCAAGGGGCGGACCGGTCGGTTCGCCCCTGCAGACACCATCCACCATCGACGCAGCAGCCACGCGAAATCGAAGCGGTTGCTCGTCAGCCCGGTGCTCATCTTGGGGCGGCGGTGCCGCGGCCGGATCGCGACGGACACCCTCGAAGACGACAGCGATCAGTGCCGCGAGCGGCGCTCACTCCGGTCGCTCCCCGTAGGAGGCAACCACGAGAACGCCGCTCCAGAGACTCCTGACGGTTTACGCGTGGTCGAAGCGGTTTATCGTCAACCCGGTGATCATTTTTGGATAGAAATCCGTCGACTTCTGCGGCATGCGCTCGCCGCCGCCGGCCACTTCGGCGACCTCCTCGGGTCGCGTCGGGTTCATCAGGAAGGCCAACTGCATCCGACCCTCGTGAACCTGCCGGATGGCCTCCTTGGCGTCGCGGATGTAGGTCACGTTGGTCTGCTTGGCCAGGGCCTCCTGGTCGACGCCCAGCACCTTCTCCAGGATCAATCCGTGGAGCACGGCGCAATCCAGATGCTTGTAGGCCTCGGAGTGCTCGTCGCCGAAGAACTCGTCCAGGGCCTCTTCGTTGGTCAACCGCAGGACGTAGCACTCCTCCTCGATCTCGGTGATCACCAGGCCGAAGGCGATGTGACCCTCCTCGTACTCCAGGGCCAGGCGCTCGAGCATCTCGTCCTCGCCGCCCTGGATCTCGCCGATGACCCGGATCTGGAAGTCCTTCTCCAGCTCGCCGATCAGCCGGGCCGGGTCGATCTTCTCCGCCGGCAGGGAGTGCACCAGCCGGTGGGTGGCGAAGACCGTCAGCCCCTCGGCGAACATGTTGACGAAGGTCATCATCCGTTTGTCGACACTGTGCGGCGGGACGCCGGTCTTGCCGGCGGCCTCCATCTCGCGCCAGTAGTTGACCGCCGTCTCGTAGCGATGGTGCCCGTCGGCGATGAACAGGTTCACCGGCTCGAGGATCCCCTGCAGCTTCTCGATGAACTCGGTGTCGGTGACGATCCAGACCCGGTGGGTCTCACCGAAGTCGTCGACGACCTCGAAGTCGGGGTTGCAGCCCTTCTTCAACCAGTTGATCAGCTCGTCGGTGGCCTTCTTCTCGTCGGGGTAGAGCATGAAGATCTGGCCGAAGTTGGCCCCCGTGGCCCGCATCAGGTTCAGCCTGTCGGCCTTGGGGCCTTCGAGAGTGTTCTCGTGGGGCTTGACGCTGCCCTTGGAGAAATCCTCGAGCTGGGCCAGGGCGATGAAGCCCGAGCGCACCCGCCGCTCGCCCTCCGGTCCCCGGTACTCGATGTCGTAGAGGTAGATCGCCGGCTCATCGTCGCGCTCGAGGATGCCCTCATCGATCATCCGCTCGAACAGCCGGGCCGCCGCGGTGTACTCGTTGGTGCCGTCGGCCGGGCCCTCGTCGGACTTGATCACGTGGGCGATGTTCCAGGGCGAGCGGGTGAAGTACTCCTCGCGCAGGGCGTCGTCGATCTTGTCGTAGGGCTGAGTGACGAGGTCCTTGAGCGCGCCGGCCTGGGCGGCGTAGCGGTAGGCGCGGAAGGGGTAGATCTGGGCCATACTCGGTCTCCTAATGAGGGTAAGTGGTGGTCGGATAAAGCGCTGCTATCTTAGGCGGCGAGGGGCGGAATGTCAATACGGGGGGTGCGTACGGCGCGTTCTCCCGCCGGCAGTCGTGGTATTGGCTTGACGTAGACGGTTTACCGGCCACCTGTACAGTGGGACGAAACACATCCATGTTGAAACTGGCGGGAGAGACGAGATGCTGCAGTGGCTGATATCGGAGTGTCCTTGATGGGTTCGTCCTGACGACAGCGGCCCCACCGGGCGGGGTCAACGAGACATCGACGCCGACGGCTCGTTCAGCAAAATGACCACCGGCCCCACTGGCGACCCCGGCCCACCTTGCGCGAGTCAACCTACGGCGACCCGCACTTACGCTTAGCTACGAAGAAAACAGGTTGACCGATGCTATATAAACGGCGAGTTTGGTGCTTTGGGCAGCTGGGTTTAAGCCTGATCGTCGGGCGCTGACGAAGGAGGGCGAGGCGCTGTCGGCGTAGTCGAAGGCAAAACGACGGCCGGCGGGCCGTCGTTTTGTGTGGAACCAACAAAGATGGTGGGCGATACTGGACTCGAACCAGTGGCTTCCGCTCTGTGAAAGCGGCGCTCTAACCAACTGAGCTAATCGCCCGGGATGCCGGCTGTTACCTCGGCGGGTAGCAGCTCCTTCAAGCGTTGGAGGGCGGCGTCCAGGTCGGTGGTCAACCAGGCGGCCTCGTCATCACCGCCGGGAGTGCTGAAGGACACGACGAGGAGGGGTCGACCCCGGGTCTTGCCGAGGAAGCCGTAGCTCAAGCGTACGGCGGTGATCCGTTCGAGGGGGATGTCGAGGGACGTCCGGCCGACCCAGGGCTCGAAGCGGATACGCATCCGGGTCAGGGCCCAGCAGCCGTTGCCGCGGTTCTGGGCGGGTCCGCGGGAGCGCAGACCAAAACAGTTGGCCGTGGGCTCGAGGTGCAGAACGTCTTCGTCGGTTAGTTCGGCGAGGACGGTGTTCCGGGTGTCGTCGCGCAGGCGGCGCAGGCGTCCGCCGAGCAGGCGCAAGGCCAGGTAGATTATCAGCAGCAGACCGCTTACGGCGAGGATGATCCAGAGCCAGGCCATTGCTGCGTCCCTGTGCTTTGTTTATCCCGTGGCGACCGGCTTCACCCGGGTCCGTCGGGGTCTGCCGGCGGTGCAGGCACCGGAGCGGCTTGCAGCCCGGCCCTCGTCGCAGAAGCGGCGCCTGGGCGGACACGGCCCGCCAATCCAGCTCCCGTCTTGCGGTCGCTTTCGACGTCGGGCGGGCCGTCACGCTATCCAGCCCCCCAATCCAGCCCCCGTCTTGGGTCGCTTTCGACGTCGGGCGGGCCGTCACGCTATCCAGCCCGCCAATCCAGCTCCCGTCTTGGGGTCGCTTTCGACGTCGGGCGGGCCGTCATGATATCCAGCCCCCCAATCCAGCCCCCGTCTTGCGGTCGCTTTCGACGTCGGGCGGGCCGTCATGATATCCAGCCCCCGTTTGGTGGGCCCACCAGGACTCGAACCTGGGACTAACCGGTTATGAGCCGGTGGCTCTAACCAACTGAGCTATGGGCCCGGTGGTTCTAGCGGTGGGCCGGCGGCCGTCCGGGGGGACGGGCGGCGTCGCAGGTGGTATAATACGCCGAAGGCGGGGTGGAGGTCAAGGGGTTCGGGGCTTGCCTGCGACGGCGCGATGTGCTACAATGCGCCCCCTGTAAACGCTCAAGCGGCGGCTTCGCCGTCAAACGCTCGTCACGCCCCGACCGGGGTGTTTGGAAGGACGCAGAATGAAAAGGATCAAACTGGCCGCCAGCAAGCGCGAACCCGGCGGCAAGGGCGCGGCCCGTCGCCTGCGCCGCGACGAGAAGATACCCGCCGTCGTCTACGGGCAGGGTCTGGAGGAGAGCATCCCGGTGGCGATCAGCCATTTCGACGTCACTCACAACATCCACGCTCACGAGGCCCACAACTTCATCATCGACCTCGAGGTCGACGGCAAGGTGCACCCGACGATCATCGCCTCGCTGCAGCAGGACCCGTTGACCGAGGAGTATTACCACATCGATTTCTATCGTATCTCGATGGACAAGGCGATCCATACCAAGATCCCCGTGATCCTCGAGGGCACCGCCCCCGGCGTCAAGGAGGGCGGCATCGTCGAGCAGGTCATCCGCGAGATCGAGATCAGCTGCCTGCCCCTGGAGATGCCGGACCTGATCCCGGTGGACATCTCCCAGCTGGAGATCGGTGATACGGTGCACGTCTATGAAATCGAGCCCCCCGCGGGGGTCGAGTTCCTCGTCGACGGAGAGGACACCATCGTCCACGTCCGCCCGCCTCGTGTACTCAGCGCCAAGGACCTGGGCCTCGAAGAAGAGGAAGAGGGCGAAGAGCTCGAAGAGGGCGAAGAGGGTGCCGAGGAAGGCGAGGAAGGCGAAGCCGGCGAGGACGCCGTGGAGGCCGAGGAGTAGGACTTGCTGGTCGTCGGGTTGGGCAATCCGGGGGCGCAATACCGCGAAACCCGGCACAACATGGGCTTCATGGTTGTCGACGCCCTGGCTTCCTCCGGCGGAAGCTGGAAACGGGTCTGTAAAAGCAAGGTCCGGCGGGGTAACCGGTTGACCCTGGCCAAGCCCCAGACCTATATGAACCGTTCCGGCGAAGCCGTGGAGTGCCTGTTGCGCGCCGAGAACGTCCGCAAAGAAGAGTTGCTGGTCGTCTGTGACGACGTCAATCTGTCCTTCGGTGAGCTGCGACTCAAGCCGTCGGGGGGCGCCGGCGGGCATAACGGCCTGACCGACATCATTGTTCGGATCGGCGAAGGTTTTGGCAGGTTGCGCATCGGTTGCGGCCCCGCGCCGCGCTACGCCGACCTGGCCGATTTCGTCTTGAGCCCCTTCACCCCGGCCGAAGAAAACGAGCTGCCGTCGATTATCGAGCGGGCCGCCGCCGCCTGCCTGTTGTTGGAACGGCTGGGTTACCAGCGCGCGATGAGCGAAGTCAACCAGCGGTTGGAAAAGACCGAAGCCGATCAGGACACCGGCGATCCGACCGATTGAGCGCCCAATAGCGGTTATCCGATCCGGAAACCTTTGAAAACCGCTCGCCAGACCCCGGGGCCGGGTCGCCGGTCGCGCCGGAACTGGCACGGTTTTTGCAGTTGCCGTACCGCTGAGACGTTTCACAGTCTTCGACGCCGCAAAAACCGTGCCAGTTCCGGCGGCGAAGTCGCTGATCGTCGCCGGTCGTGCTTTTCAAAGGTCTCCGGCGTTGATCGTGTGTGAAGCGGACGTTACGTCTGGTTTTGGGGTCGCACCTTGGATTATCGGGGACGGATACGTCACCAGACAAGCGAGAACGCTTGCAGCAGTGAGGTAGGATTATGATGTTGACGTGGCCGCTGGTGGGCGGCGGGGTGGCGCTGGCGATGGTGGTTTTCTTCGCCTGGCGCGTCCTGCGCAAGCCCCAGGGCGACGAGCAGATGATCCGCATCTCGCGGCAGATCCGCGAGGGCGCCGGTGCCTTCCTGCGTCGCGAGTACATCACCGTGGGCATCATCCTGGTGGTGATCGCCGGCGGGATGAGTTTCACCAACCTGGGCTGGAAGACGGCGTTGAGCTTCTTCTTCGGCGCCGTGGTCAGCGGTCTGGCGGGTTTGATCGGGATGATGATCGCCACGCGGGCCAACACCCGCACCACCCAGGCGGCGCGCAGCGGGATCAAGCCGGCCCTGGGCGTGGCGGTTTCCGGCGGCGCGGTGATGGGCCTGTCCGTCGTCGGTTTGTCCCTGTTGGGTCTGGCCGGGGTGATCGCCCTGTTGGCGCCGGAGCTCTACTCCCTGGGCGAGGTCTCGACGACCCTGCTCAAGCAGGAAACCGGCGTGATCAACGGCTTCGCCATGGGGGCCTCGCTGATGGCCCTGTTCGCCCGGGCCGGCGGCGGCATCTTCACCAAGGGCGCCGACATGGCCGCCGACCTGGTGGGCAAGGTCGAGGCCAACATCCCGGAGGACGATCCGCGCAACCCGGCGGTCATCGCCGACAACGTCGGCGACAACGTCGGCGATGTGGCCGGGCTGGGCGCCGACCTGTTGGAGAGCTACGTCGAGAGCATCATCGCCAGCATGGCCCTGGCGGCGGGTATCGCCTTGAGCGCCACGGACCGTACGCTGATGATGCTGCCGCTGCTGATCGCCGCCGCCGGGGTGATCTGCAGCATCCTGGGGATCACCTTCACCAAGCTGATCGGGCGCAAGAACCCGCGGCTGGCGCTGACCGGCGGAACCTACGTCGCTGCGCTGCTGACGATCGGCGCGGTCTATTTGATCGTCAGCAACCTGATGCCCGAGGCGGGCTACCGGATCGGGCTGCACGTCTACGGTCAACTGGGGCCCTTCTGGGCCACGGTGGCCGGGATCGTCTCCGGCATCCTGATCGCCCTGACCAGCGAGTACTTCACCTCGAGCGACTTCCGTCCGGTCAAGAAGCTGGCCGAGGCCAGCCAGACCAACGCCGCGGTGACGGTGACCGAGGGCCTGGCCGTGGGGATGGTCTCGATCGTTCTGCCGATCCTGATCCTGGCCGCGGCGGTGATCTTTTCCAACCACCTGGCCGGGATGTTCGGCGTGGCCCTGGCCGCCGTGGGGATGCTCTCGACCAGCGGGATGGTGATCACCGTCGATTCCTACGGCCCCATCGCCGACAACGCCGGCGGCATCGCCGAGATGAGCAAGCTGGATCCCGAGGTGCGGCGGATCACCGACCACCTGGACGCCGTCGGCAACACCACCGCCGCCATCGGCAAGGGCTTCGCCATCGGCAGCGCCGCACTGGCCGCCTTGGGGCTGCTGACGGCCTACATCGCCGCCGTCGGGGGCATCGATAACATCTCCCTCTCCGATCCCAAGCTGCTGGCCGGTTTCCTGATCGGCGGTATGCTGCCCTTCTTCTTCTCCAGTACGCTGTTCCGCGCCGTGGTGCTGTCGGCCAACCGGATCATCTTCGAGGTGCGGCGGCAGTTCCGCGAGATTCCGGGGCTGCGCGAGGGGCGGGAGGATGTGCTGCCCGACTCGGGAAGCTGTGTCGACATCTCGACGCAGGCCGCCCTGGTGGGAATGATCGTCCCCGGGCTGATGGCGGTCATCGCCCCGGTGTTGATCGGCTTCTTCGTCGGTCCCTTGTGCCTGGCCGGGCTGCTGATCGGCGCCATCGTCACCGGTTTGATGCTGGGTGTCTTCACCGCCAACTCCGGCGGCGCGATGGACAACGCCAAGAAGTACATCGAGGAAGGCCACTTCGGCGGCAAGGGCTCGATCGCCCACAAGGCCTCCATCGTCGGCGACACCGTCGGCGATCCGCTCAAGGACACCGTCGGTCCCTCGATCAACATCCTGATCAAGCTGATGTCGGTCATCAGTCTGGTCATCGCCCCGTTGCTGGATACCACCGGCCTGTAGCGGACCGCTCTTTACAAGGACGGGCGCCCTATTGTAACCTTCGATTTCCGTGCGCTGCCCGCGAGGGTCGACCGCGATCAACCAGAACGACATAGAGAACACCATAGAGAATGACAAATCCGGTCGCGGCTATCCTGCTCGGGACTACTCCGGCCGTTGCCGATTCGCAAGAGGAAGCGATGCGCAACTACGAAACCACTGTTCTGCTGCCGGGTTCGCTCTCCGAGCAGCAGGTGGAAGACAAGAAGGACCAGCTCCGCGGGTATTTCGGCGACGAGGCCGAGATCGAGGACCAGGGGGTCCAGAAGCTGGCCTACAAGATCAAGCACAACCGGGACGCCCACTACCTGCTGGTGCGTCACCGCAGTGAGCCGGCCCAGATCGACCAACTGCGGAACAAGCTCAAACTGGACGAGGAGATCCTGCGTCATCTGATCATCGCGCCCGAGGACGATTGAAGCGCCCTCCGCGTGGGAGGTTATGAGCATGGCGAGTTTTAACAAGGTTATCCTGATGGGCAATCTGACCCGGGATCCCGAGCTGCGTTACACCGCTTCGGGACAGGCCGTGGCCTCCATCGGACTGGCCGTCAACCGGGTTTACAAAACCTCCTCCGGCGAGAAGCGCGAAGAAACCTGTTTCGTCGATTGCACCGCCTGGGCCCGCAGCGCCGAGATCATCTGCGAATACAAGCGTAAGGGCGACCCGTTGCTCGTCGAGGGACGGCTGCAATACGATACCTGGGAAGACCGTGATACCGGTAAAACCCGTTCCAAACTGAAAGTCGTTATCGAGAACTTCCAGTTCATCAGTCGCGGCGGCGGTGCCGGCGGTGCCGGCGGAGGCGGCGGACGCTCCTACGGCGGTTCCGACCGTGGCGGCGCCCAGCCCTCCGGTCGTGACGAGGGCATGGAGCCCCTCTCCGACGACGATATCCCCTTCTAGGAGTCAAAGCACGTGGCCAAGAAGAAGAAAACCAAGAAGAAACGACCCCAGCGCAACCGGCCCTGCCGGTTCTGCCGCGACGGGATCGACAAGATCGACTACAAGGACCTGGAGATCATCCGGCGTTACATCACCGAGCGCGGCAAGATCCGCGCCCGCCGGACCACGGGCACCTGCGCCAAGCATCAGCGCCAGATCGCCCGGGCTATCAAGCGCGCCCGTATCCTGGGCCAGGTACCCTTCCGTCTCGAGTACTACCGCCACTAGGAAGGCGCCGTACCCTCCACCGGCCGAGGTCGGCCCCCCGCGACGCGATTATCTACGTCGGCCGCCCAGCGGTCGAACGTTGGAGTTGACCAAAGGAACACCATGGAAGTCATCCTGCGCAAGGACGTCCCCAACCTGGGCAACCAGGGCGATATCGTTACCGTCAAGCCCGGTTACGCCCGCAATTACCTCATCCCGCAGCAGTTCGCCATGCCGCTGACCAAGGGCGCCCGGCGGCAGATCGAGGCCGAGCACGCCGCCCGCCGCCGCCGCCTCCAGGCGCGCCGCGACGAGCACCAGGCCCTGGCCGACAGCATCGACGACAAGAGTTTCACCGTCGCCGCCAAGGCCGGCGAAACCGGCCGCCTCTACGGCTCCGTCGGCGAGAACGAGATCGTCGAGCTCCTCGACACCGTCATGGGGCTCAAGATCGAACGCGCCATGGTCAAGCTCGACGACCACATCAAGCAGGTCGGCGTCTACCACGTCCCCATCCGCTTCCAGGAGGGCATCGAGCCCCAGATCAAGCTCTGGGTCGTTCCCGAGGGCGAAGAGGCCGTCGGCCTGCCCGAGGACGCCCCCGCACCCCAGCTCTTCGTCGGCGGCACCCAGAGCCTCGACGTCGCCAAGGCCCACGCCCGCGAGCTGGTCGGCGCCGCCGTGCCCGACGAGGAACTCCCCGCGGCTCCCGCCGGCGAGGAACCCGAGGAAACCCTGGCCGAGGCCGCCGAGGATGCAGGCGACTCCGACGACACCCCGGAAGCTCCGGACGAAGCAACCGAAGTCGCGGCTGAAGACGCCGCCACCGGGGACGTCACTGCCGAAGACACTGCCGAAGACACTGCCGAAGACACTGCCGAAGACAAAGAAGACGAGAAGGCCTAGCCTTCCCGGAAGTCCGGTTGCCAGCGACGACGGGCCCCGCGGGGTCCGTCGTTTTATTGGGCCTCAGCTAACCTGAGCGGACCACTCGAGCAGTTGAACCTGCAGGTCGTCGAGACAACTGTCATCATTGCCGCGCCTGTAGTAACGATATGCCGTATCGCGCCGGCTGCCCGGGTCCTTGGGCCACAAGAACACTCGACCGGAATGAACGAGCGCTCTCATGAAGGTCAGCTCGAGACAGCTTCGCCTGTCTTGGGCGATGTGGACATTTCCCGCCGCATCTCTTGCAGTTACATCTTGCAGTTGCATCGACCAGCGGCCACCTTGCATAATATCCCGGCAGCTCATTGCACCACGGTGAACACCTCAGAACCGAGCCAGCAGCTCTGGATGAGCAGGTAAGCAACCCGCCGGGCCGTTGCCCGCCTATCCAACCACCGCCCGACAACCCTTGCCGTTCAGCACCTCCGACCCGGGCCGCAATTCACCGCCGGCGCCGCGCAGCGGGGGCCCGCCCGACACGATGAGCCGATCGGTTCGTGAGCTCAGCAACCGTGAAACACGCCTATGACGAGGCCCGGCGCGGTTCTTGCCGCGCCGGACGCCGGCGTCCGGCGCGAATGCAAGAAGCGTGACGGGCCGGGGGCGGGGAAGGGTTAATCGTTGTCCCCGTAGACCACGATGTGCTCGGGATGCTCCTCGATGGGCCGGAAGCGTTTGCGGTTGAACCACAGGTAGGCCGCCCCGGCGAGGAAGCCGCCGATGTGGGCGAACCAGGCCACCCCGCCGGAGAAGTCGGCCACGATGGCCGTCCAGCCGTTGAAGAGCTGGACGATGAACCAGAAGGGCAGCACCAGGAAAGCCGGCAGGCGCACGGCCCAGAAGATGATCACGATGGGCACCAGGGTCAGGATCCGCGCCTTGGGGAACAGCACCAGATAGGCCCCCAGCACCCCGGCGATGGCCCCCGAGGCGCCGATGACCGGGCTGGCGCTGGTGGGGGCGAAGATGAACTGGATGAAGGTCGCCGCCAGGCCGCACAGCAGATAGAAGACCAGGTAGCGCAGATGACCCAGCCGGTCCTCGACGTTGTCGCCGAAGACCCAGAGGAAGAGCATGTTGCCGGCGATATGGATGAACCCGCCGTGGAGAAACATCGACAGGAAGGGGGCGTAGAACAGCCGGGCGATGCGGATGCCGCGCAGGGAGAGGTGGATGGTGTAGTCGGCGGGGACGAAGGCGTTCTGCAGGAAGATGCCGCGCAGCTTGTCACCCATGAACAGTTCCAGCAGGAACAGCCCGACGTTGAGGGCGATGATCGCCGTGTTGACGTAGGGGAAGCTGCGATGCTCGATGTCATCCTTGAGCGGGATCAAGGCTGTTCCTCACCGGTTATGGCGGCGGCGATCGTCGGGCCGCGGTACAGGCCGTCGTCGGCGACGGCCCACAGCCGACCCGCGTCGTCGGCGGTCAGCTCGCGGAGTGTTTTCGGGGAACCGGCGACGGGTCGCCAGTTGAGCAGCTCGCCGGGGCTGCTGTAGACTCCGGCGGCACGGATACCGGCGGTGGAGATCAGCAGGCGGCCTTCGTCGCGGACCAGGGCGGTGATGTAGTTGTACTCCGGTCCCCGGCCGCGTTCCTTGGTGAACGATCCGCCGCCGTCTGCGGAGCGGTAGAGGCCGTGGTACATCGAGCCCAGGTAGAGGGTCTCGGCCGCGGGGTCGTAGTCGAGCAGGGTGATCCGCTCGGCCTCGAGGGGGGTTTCCCTGGAGCCCGCAACCCCTTGCCAGCTTTCTCCCTCCAGGCGCCAGAGCCCGTCGCCCAGGGTCCCGGCGTAGATCACATCGTCGACGGCGGCCACGGCGGTGACGGCGTGATCCGGCAGACCGGCGGGCAGCGCCGCGAGGACTCCGGGGGCGGTGAGGCGGTGGACCATCCCCACTCCGCCGACCAGGAGGCCGTCTGTGTCCGCGGCCAGGGACCACAACGGCTCGTCGAAGGCGGTGTGGTCGAGTCGGCCGCCGGGCTCCAGCGTCCATAAACCGGCGTCCGTGGCGGCGTAGAGGATACCTTCGTGGGTCAGCAAACGGTGGATGTTGAGGTCTTCGCTGCCCGAAACGCGGTTCCAGCCGTCATCCCCGTCGCGCCACAGGCCGTCGCCCAGGGTGCCCACGAGGAGTCGGCCGTCGTCGTCGAGGACCAGACAGCGCAACTCGGCGCTCGTCGGGAGTTCGACGAACTCCCAGACATCGTCACTGTCGCAGGCCGCGGCGAGGCTGAGGGCGACGGCTAACGGGAGCAACGTAAAACTGGAGACGTTGTTTTTCATTGCGACCGAGTTTACCAGAGGTCGGGGACGGTAACAAGAGTCCGGCTGCGGCGGAGCCTACAAACAAAGAGACGCAAAGACACGGCTCCCGGCCGTGTCTTTGCTGTTTCGGCTTCCAGTCGGATTTTCAGTCCAGTCCCCGGCGAATCAAACGGCGGTGGTCGAGGAGGAGTACCCGACTCGCGGCGTCCTGCAGCGCTCCCCGGATCACTCCGTCGTCGTGCGGTTCGAGTCCCTCGGCGTCAATGGTCGTCAGCTCACCGGCCTCCTCGGCCAGCAGCACCACGGCGCCGTTGCGGTTCTCGACGACGACGCCGTAGGGGTAGTCGGCCTCGACGGGTCCTTCGAGGACCAGGGCCGCCAGGGCCCGGCCGTCGTGCAGCGTCAGTCCGGCGCAACGCTCCGGCGGGTTGGGCGCGGGGTGCAGTCGGGGGGCGCGCAGGATCTCGCCCACGCCGACCAGGCTGACCGCCCAGCGCTTGCCCGCCAGGGGAAAGACCAGCAACCGCAGTCGTGGCCCGTCAAGCATCACCCTCCTCGGAGTCGAAGGCCGCCGGGTTCAAGACGATGCGTGGTCGGCCGTGGATCTCGACGACGCCACGGAAATAGGCCGTTGGCGCCCGGCTGGCCTGGGTCGGGAAGGGGCTCAGTTCCTCGGGCGCGGCGGCGACGATGTCGCCCAGCTCGTCGATGTAGAGCACGACCTCAGCAACGCCGCCGCGCAGGCGCAACAGTTTGTCGAAGGTCGCCTTGGGCCGACGCTTGCCCCGCCGGCCCAGCTCGCGCTGCCAGGGGCCGAAGCGGGGCCCGCCCTTGCCCGGGTTATCCTCGATGCGGGCCAGCTCAGCCACCGCTACGGCGTAGGCCAGCTCTTCGATCTCGAACAACAGCAGGTCCATCGCTACCTCAGGGTTGACGGCCGGCCAGTTGCAGGAATAAGGCGCCCAGCTCGAAGGCGGAGACGGTCGCGGCCCGGACACCGGCCTCGAGCACGGCGGAGGGCATGCCCCAGACGACGGAACTCAGGCGGTCCTGGACGTAGGTGGTTCCGCCGGCACGCTCCAGCTCACGCATCCCGGCGGCGCCGTCGGCACCCATGCCGCTGAGGATCACCCCGGCGGCTCCGGCTCCGTAGGCCCGGGCGACGCTTTCCAGCAGCACCGTGGCCGAGGGGATGTGCCCGGCGACGGGATCGGCGGTCAACAGGCGGAAGCGTCCCTTGTCGTCGACCTGCAGGTGGGAGCGCGGGGCGGCCAGGTAGATCCGGCCCGGGATCACCCGCTCGCCGTCGACGGGCCTTCGAACCTCGAGGGCGCAGACGCGCTGGAAGATCCGCAGCAGCTCCTCGTAGAACGACGGGGTAATGTGCTGGACTACGGCCACGGGAACGGGATAGTCCGCCGGCAGGGCGGCCAGCAGTCTACGCAGCAGGGCCGGTCCCCCCGTCGAGGCGCCGACGGCGATGAAGCGCACCGGGGGGTCGACGTCGTCCCGGGGCGGCGGTTGACGTCGTTTGGTCGGCGCGGCGGCGCGGGGCGCTACGGCCGTCGTCGGTGACGGTTCCGGGGTGGTTTTTTCTGCCGCACGTTCGCCAGTTTCCCGCCGTTCCAGGGGGGCGAAGCGCACCGGGCGGATGCGCGAGGCCAGCAGAACCTTGGCGATCAGCTCCTCGGCGATCAGGTGCAGGTCCAGGGAAACGCTGCGCGAGGGTTTTAGTACGCAGTCGATGGCCCCCAGGCTTAACGCCTCGACGGTGTAGGCGGCGCCCTGTTTGGTGTAGGAGGAGACCATCACCACGGGCACCGGATTGGTGTTCATCAGCCGTCGAACGGCCTCGATGCCGTCCATGCGCGGCATGACCACGTCCATGGTCACGACGTCGGGCCGCAGCTCGTTGACCCTGGTCAGGGCCTGCGCACCGTCGGCGGCGAAACCGACGACCTCGAGCCGGGGATCGGCGTCCAGCAGGTCGGCCAGGGTGCGCCGGACGAAGTTGGAGTCGTCGACCACCAGGACGCGGACGCGCTTGGGGTTCGTTGCGGAGTTCACCTCGGCGAGACCTTTGAAAAACGTTTACGGCGCTTTCGCGGCCCTGCATGGCCGGAACCGGCACGGTTTTTGCGGAGTTTGGCGCCTGCGGCCGTCCGGAGCGCGGCGGGGCTGCAAAAACCGTGCCGGTTCCGGCGTTGGGGTTCGCGTGGCGGCGGGGCGGTCTTCCCGGCGGTCGTTTTTCAAAGGTCTCGCCGCTGACGGTCGGAGCTGGGACCTCAGCGACCGCTGAGTTGGAGGAGCTGCTTGACCAGGCGTTCTTCGTTGAAGGGTTTGGTCAGGAAGGTTTCCACTCCGAGTTCCTGGGCCCGCTGACGGTGTTTCTCGCCGGTGCGGGCGGTCAGGATCATCACGGGCAGGTGGCGGGTGCGGGAGTTGCTCTTGATCTCGCTGATCAACTCGTAACCGTGCATCCGGGGCATTTCGAGGTCGGTGAGGACGCAGTCGATCTCCTCGCGCTCCAGGATGTCGAGGGCTTCGAGGCCGTCGGCGGCGGTCAGCACGCTGAAGCCGCGGCGGGAGAGCATCCGGCCGACGAAGTTGCGGATGCTGACCGAATCGTCGACCAGCAGGACGCGGACGCCGTAGCCCACGCCGGCGGAGTCCGGGGTCAGGGTGAGTTTCTCGCGGCGGGGTTTGGTCCGGCGCGGGGCGGGTTGGTCATCGACGACGGTCTGATCGGGTCGTTGGAGCTCGGTCGTCGGTGTCGTCGGAGGCTCTTCGGTTTCGAGGGGCGCAGCGGGACGGCGTTGCGGGGCGCGCCCGATCAGGTCGTCGGGGTTGATGATCAGGGCCACGCTGCCGTCGCCCAGGGTGGTGGAGCCGCCGAACATCGGCAGGTTCTTCAGCAGCCCGCCGGTGGGCTTGACCACCATCTCCTGCTTGCCGACGAGTTCATCGACGACGAGACCGACCCGGCGCTCGCTCTGGCGCACGATCACCAGAAACTGGTCCGTCGTTTGCGAGGGCAGGTCGAAGAGTTCGTCGAGGCGCCGCAGGGGCAGCAGGTCGTCGCGGTGGCGGTAGACCTCGCGTCCGGAGAGGCTCGTTAGGTCATCGGGGGCCAGCATCAGGGTTTCTTCGACTTCGGTCAGCGGCAGGGCGAAGGTCTGGCCGCCGACGGTGACGAACAGCCCCTCGCTGATACCCAGGGTCAGCGGCAGGGTGAGGATGAAGCGGGTGTAGGCGCCGGGCTCGCTCTTTAAGTCCAGAGTGCCCTTGATTTCCTTGAGCCGTTTGGCGACGATGTCCAGGCCGAAGCCGCGCCCCGCGGTCTCGGTCAGCTCGGCGGCGGTGGAGAAACCGGGGCGGAAGATCAGTTCGCGCAAGGTATCGTCGTCGGCGGAGTCGAACTCCTCCCGGCTGATCAGGCCCAGTTCGAGGGCCCGGCGGCCGACGGCCCGGGGATCGATGCCCGCGCCGTCGTCGTAGACCTCGAGCACGACGGAGTTGCCCAGGTGGTAGGCCTCCAGGCTGACCGTGCCGCGGACGGGCTTGCCGAGGGCCCGGCGTTCCTCCGTGGTCTCGACGCCGTGGGCCACGGCGTTGCGGATCAGGTGGGTGATCGGCGTCAGCAGGTCGTCGAGGAGCTTCTTGTCGATCTCGGTCTGCTCGCCGCTGACCTCGAAGTCCAGTTCCTTGTCGTAGTAGCGAGCGATGTCCCGGGCGGCGCGGCGGAAGCGGGTGGCCACGCTGGCGAAGGGCACCATCCGCACCAGGGTGACCTCGTCCTGGATGTTGCCGGCGATCAGGGACAGCTCGTTGAGGTGTTCGGAGAGCAGCCCGACGGCCCGCTGGTAGTTCTCGTTCAGGTTGGAGAAGTCGGAGCCCTGTCCGCTCAGGTCGCGGTTGAGGGCGTCGAGCTCGCTGAAGCGGTCGAACTCGTGGGGCGAGAAATCACTGATCGTCGAATGCCGGGTCCCGGCGTCGGCGCCCGCGGCCGCCCCGACGCCCCGGGCGGCGTACTCGTTGAGGCGGCGGGCGGCGGCCTGGAGCTCGGCGAGCTGTTCGGTGTAGCCGTCGGAGAGGCCGGCCAGCTCGGTGATGATCTCGTCGATGCGCGTCCGGGTGATCACCAGCTCGCCGGCCAGGTTGAGCAGGACGTCGAGGCGGGCCGGATCGACCCGGAAGCCGTGGGAGCGGGCGACGCCGGTGACTTCGGCGCGCGGAGCCGCGGCCTCGGCGGGGGTGCGTTCGAGCTCCTCGAACGCGCCGAGCAGCTCGGCCACCCCGGCGGTCAAATCGCGGATCCGCCGGTGGGTCTCCTCTTCGGTGACCACCTCGCGGCCCTGCTCGATGACGGTCTCCAGTAGCAGGGCGGCGGTGTCGGTCAGCTCGAAGAGCAGATCGATGCCGTCGACGGGCACGGCGTGTTCCAGCTCGTCGGCCCGGCTGAGCAGGTCCTCCATCGCTTTGGCGGTGCGGCTCATGGCGTTGAAGCCCAGCATCGCCGCGGCGCCCTTGAGGGTGTGGGCCTCGCGCATCAGCTCGCGGATCAGCTCGAGGCTGTCGGTTTCGTTCTCCAGCAGCAACAGGTTGGAGTTGAGCTGGTCGATCAGCTCCTCGGCCTCCGCGGTGAAGATGTCGAGCATCTCGGAGCGCACACCGCCGTCAGCGTCGGACACGGCGGCGGCCGGTTCGGCTTCCTCCGGCGGGGGCTCGACCGGGGCGGCGGCTTCTTCCCGTCGCGGTTTGTAACCGCCGAAGAGTTGTTCGGCCAGGCTGTCTTCCTCGACGGGCGGTTTCTCGACTGCGGGTTCGGCGGCGGCCGGTTCGTCGGGCCGACCCGCGGCGGCGGCGAAGGCCGCGCGCACGGTGTGGACGGCCTCGGCGCCCGGAGGCGCACCGGCGCGGCGGGCGTTCTCCAGCTCCTCGTAGGCCGCCTGCCAGAGAGAGTTTACCCGCTCGTCGTCGTGGTTCTCCCGCAAACGGCGCAGCAACTCGACCAGGGCGGTGACGACCTCGGCGTCCGGCGCCTCGGCCTCCAGGGCGTCGGCCAGCTCGGCGCCGCGCTCGAGCAGCTCCCCGAGGGCTTCCTCCGTCGGCGGCTCGGCGCTCGGCAGGTCGGCGAGGCGGTCCAGGGCCTCCTCAACGGCGGCGGGATCTCCCTCGGGCAGGGCCTCGAGGTGGGCGGCCAGGCGCTCCAGCAACACCACCAGGGCGGCGGGGACCTCCTCGGCGGTTAAATCGAGCTTGCCGAGGCGTTCCCGCAGGCGCTCGAAGAAACCTTCCTCGCGGTCGAAGCCGCTCCAGAGTGAGGCCTGCAGACAGCCGTCGACGGCGCGCAGCAGCTCGGGACGCTGCGGTTCGTCGGCGGTCAGCTGCACCGCCAGCTCCTCGAGCAGGGGCTCGAGCTGGGAGCGGTAGTCCTCCAAGGGCCGTTGGTCAGTCATCGTCTCGTTTCCCCGGTTGGTCGTCCAGGTCGGCGAACAGCCTCTCCAGTTCCGTGATCGCCTCGTCCTCCTGCAGGTCGCCCGTTTCGTAGCCCGCGATCATCTCGCCGAGGCGCTCCCGCCAGCGGGCCAGGGCCTGCAGTTCAGCCCGTTTGATCCGGCGCTCCTCGAAGAGGTACTCCTGCAGCCGCTGCTCACCCAGACGGGCGGCCCGGGCGGTATTGTCCAGCCCCAGGCTCAGCGCCGAACCACGGACCGTGTGGGCCAGCCGGTAGAGCTCGTAGTTGGCGTCCTCCACCAGCTCCAGCTCCGGATAGGTCGCCAGCAGCTCGGCGAACCGCCCCAGGTTGGCCCCGGCTTCGGCGATGAAGGTCTGGATCAGCTCGTATCTCGTCCGACTCACGCGCCTTCCCCCCGCCGTCGGCGAGTGCGCCGACTCTTGCGGTAGAGCGGCAATCCGGCGAAATCGACCAACCGAAAGCGCTCGCTGATGCCGAACAGGCTCTCGGAATGGCCGATGAACAGGTAGCCGTCCTCGACCAGGCCGCGGTGGAGCAGTTCGGCGATGCGTTGGATGCAGTCGACCTCGAAGTAGATCAGGACGTTGCGGCAGAAGATGACGTCGACGGGGGCGTCGAAGGGCGGTGGACGCAGCAGGTTGTGACGGCGGGGCCGCACGATCCGGCGCAGGGATTCCCGCAGTCTGCCGAGGTCGGATCCCAGCGGTTCGAGATACCTCTGGCGCAGTCCGGCGGGGATGCGCTCCAGCTCGGAGCGGCGGTAGATCCCGGCGGCGGTACGCTCCACGGCGCGACGGGAGAGGTCCGTGGCCCAGACCTCCAGCTCCCAGTCCCGCCGCGTTCCCAGCACCTCCCGAGCCGTCATCGCCAGGGAATAGGGCTCGTGGCCGCCGGCGCAGCCGGCGCTCCACAGCCGCAGGGTTCGCCGGTCCGCGAAGCCCTTGCGCGAGATGATCGCCGGCAGGACGTACTCCCGCAGCACGTGGAACTGGGGCTCGTTGCGGAAGAAGGAGGTCTCCTGGACCAGCAGATCCTCGAGCAGGGTTTCGTACTCCTCGCCGTCGGACTGTAGTTGGAGGCGGTAGTGGGCGGGGTCGTCGAGCCCCAGGTGCTTCATCCGCCGGGCCACCCGGTTGGCCAGCTGGTAGAGCCGGCCCTTGGAGTAGGCCAGTCCGCTGCGCCTCTGCACCAGTTCGCGCAGAGACTCAAGCTGCGCCAGCTCGGTGCCGGTCAGTCTCTCGACCAGATCGGCCATGCGGGGCCCGGTTAACCTTCCTCACCTTCGTCGTTGACGAGGAACTCGTCGGGGACCTTGAAGTTGGCCAGCTCGGCGAGCAACTGTTCGGAGATCTTGCCCAGGTCCTCGGCGGCCTGGAGGGACTGGTTGACGCCGACGAGGTTCTGTCGGGTGACCTCGCTGATCTCCTCCATCGACTGGACGATGCCTTCGGCGCCCTTGGCCTGCTGCTTCGAGGCCAGGGAGATCTCCTGGATCAACTGGGCCGAGGCGTTGACGTTCTCGGTGATCTCGGTCAGCGAGCCGCCGGCCTTCTCGGCCAGGTCGGCGCCTTCCTCGACCTGCCCGGCGCTGGATTCCATCAGTCGGACGGCCTCGGCGGTCTCGCTCTGGATGCCCTGGATCAGGGTGGCGATATCCTTGGTGGCCTTGGCCGAGCGCTCGGCCAGCCGGCGGATCTCGTCGGCGACGACGGTGAAGCCGCGGCCGGCCTCGCCGGCGCGGGCGGCCTCGATGGCGGCGTTGAGCGCCAGCAGGTTGGTCTGGGTGGCGATGTCGTCGATGACCTCGATGATCTCGCCGATCTCGACGGAGCTCTCCCCCAGGGCCTTGATGCGCTCGGCGGTGCCCTGGACGGTCTCGCGGATGGCCAGCACCGCCCGGACGGCCTCGCCGACCTCCTTCTCGCCCTCGGAGGCGATCTCCGAGGCCCGGTTGGCGGCCTCGGCCGTGGCGGCGGCGTTGTCGGAGACCTGAGAGATCGAGATGCTCATCTCCTCGACGGCCGAGGTGACGTTGGCGATCTGTTCGGCCTGGATCTCCGAGGAGCGGCTCATCTGCTCCGTGGTGGCGATGATCTCGCTGGAGGCCGAGACCACGCGGGAGGATGTCGTGTTGACCCGGGCCATCAGCCGGCCGAGCTGTTCGATCATCAGGTTGAAGGAGTCGCCCAGGGAGCCGACGACGTCGGCGGTCACCTCGGCCCGTCCGGTCAGATCGCCCTCGGCGGCGTCGGAGGTGACGGCCAGCAGGCGCATCATCGAGGCGTTGAGCGCCTCGCGTTCGGTCTCGGTCTGGATCAGCGCCAGGATGCGGTCGAGCATGGTGTTGAGCGATTCGCCCAGGGCCTGGAGCTCGTCGCCGGTCTGGATGTCGACGCGCTGTTGGTAATCACCGGCCGCGATATTCTCGGTCACCTCGGCCAGCTCGGTCAGCGGCTTGGTCAGCCGGGTGCCGAACAGGACGCCGGCGCCCACGGCCAGCACGATGGTCACCGCGGCGATGATGATCGCCGTGTTGCGACCGGTCTGGGCGGCGGCGACCGCCTCGTCGTACTCGATCTCGGCGATCAGGCCGTAGGTCAACTGGGCCTCCTGCACCCGCTCCCAGGCGTCCAGGCCGCGGATGTCCGGCCCGATGGGCACCTCGTAGTAGACGCCCATGACCTCCTCGCCGCGGTAGTTGGTGTAGACGCCGCGGTGGGGGTCGGTCAGCAGGATCTCCCTCTCGGCCAGCTCCCGGGTGGCCCGGGTGTCGATGGCCTGCTCCAGGATCGTCGATTCCTCGCCGAAACGGGAGTCCGAGCGCATCAGGTTGTCCGAGCCGACGATGTAGGTCTCGCCGGTCTCGCCCAGCATCTCGGAGCGGATCAGCAGGGAGTTGATCCGCGCCGGATCGATCTGCACCGCCACGGCGCCGATGATCGTCGTCCCCCCGGGGGCGCGCACCGGGGCGGCGATGAACATCGCCGGGTTGCCCGTCGGCTGGTAGATCTCGTAGTCGACGACGTTGGTCTCCCCGGTCAGCGCCGTGCGCACGCAGACGCCCAGGTTGGTGTCCTTGTAGGGCCCGCCCTTGAGGTTGGTGCCCATCTCCTCGCCGCGCAGCACCGAGTAGAGGACGTCGCCGTTGGTGGCCACCACGTAGACATCCTTGTAGCCGTAGTTGGAGCGGAACTCCTTGAGGAAACGGGAGTAGGGCTCGATGGTCTCGGTGTAGAGCGGGCTGTCCACGTCGCGGCCCAGCTCGACGAACAGGGGCTGGACGAACTGCAGCATCTCGAGGGTGCTGAAGTCCCGGCTGAGGACGGCCACGTCGGAGAAGCGGTCGTAGAAGTAGTTCTCCAGGGCGTCGCCGCGGGAGACGCCGATGGCCTCGAAGCTGTCCAGGGTCTGTTGCTCCTGGGCGTCGGCGTTGATGGCGGTGATGACGATGGTCAGGCCGGCCGCCGGGATCAGGGTCAGCAAGACCGCCATCAGGATGATCTTGCCGCGGACGGACATCCGCCGCCAGAACAGCAATGATTTCAGGGAGAACTTAGCCATCTGCCTCTACCTCCAGCGGTCGACCTTGCTGATTGTTAACCTAATCCGGTGCGATGAGAAGGGATGAGTGCGGGTGCCGCGGTCCGACGGGGGCTGGGGCGGCGGGGTCGGTCGGGTCGGCCCCGCCGCTGTCTCTTCGCCAACAGCAGCCTGACGTTCAGCCTAACCTTCCTCGTCTTCTGCTTCTTCTTCTTCGGCGGGTGCCGCCACCGGGGTGGTCACCGGCGGGCCGGACTGGACGATCTCGCAACTGCGGTGCAGGTCCTCGGGGATGGTTACACCCAGCCGGGCGGCGGCGGTTTCGTTGATCAGCCGGGCGCCGTCGACATTGGTCTCGATCGGCATGGTGCTGATCGGTACGCCGTTGAGCACCTTGATCACCATCTCGACGGCCAGCTCGCCGTGATCCGTGCCGGTGATGCAGTCGCCGAGGAGGGCGCCGTCGTCGCGGACGGTAAAGGCCCAGGTGGCCGTCGTCGGCAGGTCGGTGTTCCGCAGCGTCCACTCCAGCACCTCGGGTCCGGTGATGTGGTCGCCGTTGGCCCGGCTCAGGGTGTGGTAGACGGTGAGCATGATGAAGTCCGCCGTGGCGTTGGCCTCGGCGACGGCCTCCTTCCAGACGTCGAACTCGCCGATCTGCTCCTCCATCACCACCTCGATGCCGTAACTGGGCGCCTGCTCCTTGTAGTACTCCATGTGGGGCGGGGCCACGGTGGCGTCGTCGTTGAGCAGGGCCATCCGCGTAGCCTCGGGGTAGAGCTGGCGCAGGATCTCGATGGTGCCGGCGAAGCGGGCCTGGTGCAGACAGCCGCTGATATTGTGACCCGGATTGTCCAGGTTGTCGGCCACGCCGTAGTGGTCGACGGGGTCGTTATTCACCGCGGCGAAGACCACGGGGATGTCCTTGTCGAGCATCTGGACGCCGAAGTACTCCATCGCGTTGTCGGCGATCAGGATCACTGCGTCGGGTTGCTGCTCCTCGACGTAGGCCAGGGTCTCGCTCCCGGCCCGGGTCATGAACTCCACATCGGGGTTGCGCTTGGTGTCCATGTAGTAGTACTCGAGGTTGTAGTCCTCGCCCTCCACCCAGCGCGAGTCGGCGAAGGCGGTCTCGATGCCCGCGTTGACCTCCTGGACCCAGTTGTACTCCGGATGGTAGCTGTGAACCACCAGGATGTCGTAGACCGCGCCGGCGTCGGCGTCGGCGTCGGTTGCCGGATCGCCGTCCTCGTCGCAGCCCGTACTCCACAGCAGCGCGAGCAGCGCGGTTAGAACCAGCACTAAGATGGCTCTCGGGTGCTTCATGGTTCCTCCTTGATTTTGCTGGTGATGGACGAAGCCGCCGTCCAGGCCGTCAATCAAGTCGAACCGGCTCCCCTTCGCCGACGAGGCGGGTTGGTTCCTAGAAGACGGTGCAGCTGGCGCGCAGCGAGTCGGTGACTTCGATACCCCAGCGTTCGGCGGCGGCGGCGTTGACCATCCGTTCGCCGTCGACGTTCTCGACTACGGAGATGGTCCCCGGTTCGCGACCGTTCAAGTAAACGCCGATCAGTTTGGCGACCTCTTTGCCCTGGTTGACACCGTTGATGGCCTCGGCGCAGAGGGCGCCGCCCTCGACGGACCAGTCCCAGGTGCCGACGACGGGGATCGGCGAGTTCTCGACGGTCCAGGCCAGGACCTCGTTCTCGTCGATGTGCTCGCCGGCTGCGTTCTCGATGGTGTGATAGAGGGTCAATTGAATGTAGTCGGCCGTTTCGGCGGCGGCGGCCACGGCGGCCCGCCAGTCCTCGAAGGTGCCGACGGCCTCGTCGTAGACGACGTCCAGACCCAGCTCGGCGGCCTGGGCCGTCATCCGCTCGATGACCGGCGGCGCCGTGGTGCCGTCATCGTAGATGAAGGCCACCGCGGCGGCCTCGGGACGCATCTCGCGCAGCAGATCCAGGGTGCCGGCGAAGCGCTCGCGCTCCAGGCAGCCGGTGATGTTATGCCCGGGCTTGTCGTAGCTGTCGACGATGCCGTAGCTCTCGACGGGATCGCTGTTGACGCCGCAGAAGAACACCGCCCGCTCGCCGTCCAGCAGCTCCTCGCTGACGTAGGTCTGGGCGTTGTCGTCGACGGTGATCACGATGTCGGCGTCGAGTTCCTCGATCTTCGCCAGGGCGTCCGCGCCGGCCCGCTCGAATTCCTCGGCGGGGATACGCTTGGTATCCATGTAGAAGTATTCGAGGAGGTAGTCCTCACCCTCGGTCAGGCCGGCGTCGGTCAGTTCGGCCTCCAGGCCCTCGTTGACGTCGGCGACCCACTTGTACTCGGGATGATAGCTGTGAACGACGAGAAGCTGCGACGGAGCGTCCGCGGTCTCGTCCTCGGCGGTGACGGTTTCCTCCTCGCCGTCGCAACCGGCGAAGACGATCAGCAAAGCGAAGCTGAGTAGTATGACGAGGGCAATCCGTTTCATCGAAAGACAACCTCCAGGGGTTGGCCCGCGGCCCGTTCCCCTAACGATAGGGGGCGAAGGCCTCCAGGCGGGTTAGTTCGACGGCGTCCAGGACGCTGACGGGGCCGCCGCCGCGATTGTAGATGCCGATCAGCAGTTTGGGGCGCGGCAACTCCGTCGGCGGCGGCAGCAGTTCAGCGGTGTCGAGTTCGGTGATATCGGAAACGAAGTCGACCAGCAGGGCGAAGGCGGATTCGGGCTCCGGCTCCAGCACCAGCACCCGGTTGGCGGCGCCCCGGTTGCGCCGGGTCAGCTCGAACAGGCCGCTGATCTCCAGCAAACCGGTGACCACGCCGCGCAGGTTGAACAGGCCCAGCACCGTCGACGGCGCGCCGGGGACCGGCGTGACCGACGGCGGGAAGATGATGTCGGTGACGACGGAAACGTCGAGGGCGAAGGTCTCGCCGCCCAAGCCGAACTCGACGAAGCGTCGCCGCTGCGGGGCTTCAGACACTACTCACCTCCGGCTCGTCGACCGGTCTCCGTACTGCGTTTAAGCCGTTCGAACCGCGGCCTCGATCACCGAGGGGGCGATAAACCGAGCTGGTTCTCGACGACCTGCTCGACGACCTGCTGGACGACCTGCTCGACGACTTGCTGGAACTCCTCGGTCTCGAAGGGTTTTAGTTATCTACCTCACAGCTTCGACGGGTGTTTACCGGCCCCTGGGGCTCTGGTCACCCACCCCGGGGCGACCCTAGCCGAGCTGGTTCTCGACGACCTGCTGGAACTCCTCGGTCTCGAAGGGTTTTGTTAGATACTCGTCGGCGCCCTGGCGCAGGCCCCAGAACTTGTCCGAGTCCTGGTCCTTGCTGGTCAGCATGACGACCTTGAGTTTCTCGGTCTTGGGGTCGGAGCGCAGGTCGCGGCAGACCTGGAAGCCGTTCATCTTGGGCAGGATGATGTCCAGGACGATCAGGTCGGGCAGCTCGCTCTTGGCCATCTCCAGACCGGCGGCGCCGTCGGTGGCTTTGATAATATCGTGGCCGAGGGGTTCCAGAGCCTCCAGGACCAGCTCCATGTCGACACTCGAATCCTCGACGACCAGTATCTTTGCCATCGGTTCAACCTACCTTTCACTGGGGTGGTTCCGGCGGGAGGGGGGCCCGCCACCGGGGTTTCCGGCTGGGGTCGTCGACCGACGGGGTCGCTCCCCTGAACGGTCGGGACGCCAAGGCGGCCGACGACGTAAGAATCTCTCTAGTTCAAAGTTGCAAGAAGTGTGCCAATCACGAATCGTCCGGGCCTTCGTCGGGGGTCTTGGAGCAGCGGAAGGGGAAGATTAAGTATAACAAACCGGAACCCTGGGTGCTTTGTCTCAACGCGGGGACGGTCTTTGGTGATCAAAACGGCGACCGGGGCGGCGGCTGTCTCAGTCCTGCTTCATGTAGGCGTAGAGGCCGAGGTCTTCCCAGAGGGCGAAGCGCTCGTGATCCTCCTCGCTGATGGCTTCTCCGTAGGGGTCGACGGGGTGGGGGTAGCGACGCTGGATATCCTGCCAGCGGGCGATCTCTTCTTCGGAGAGCGACATGCGACCCACCTCCGGGGTTGTGGGGGTAGACTGGTGTTGGATCAACCGGTGCGCTGCAGCTTGCGTTCGACCAACTTGCGGGCGATGCGGGTCAGCTCCTCCTCCTTGAAGGGCTTCTCCAGGTAGACGTCGGCGCGGACCAGGCGACCGCGGAGCTTGTCGGTGAAACCGGTCAGCGAGGTCAGCAGGATCACGGGCACGTCGGTGGTACGGGCGTCCTTCTTGAGCTGGCTGCAGACCTCGTAGCCGTTGCGCCCCGGCAGCATGACGTCGAGGACGACCAGATCGGGAGGTTCGGCGACGGCCTTCTCGATGGCGATTTCGCCGTCGGCGGCCTCGAGGATGTCGAAGCCGGCCTCGGAGAGGACGTAGCTGACCAGGTGGCGCGAGGTGATACTGTCGTCGACGACGAGGATGCGGGACTTGCGCTCACCGGCCTCGCCGCGTTTGACGATGCCCAGGTTGAAGAACACCGCCACCGCCTTGAGCACCTCCAGGCGGGAGTGGTGGGACAGGCTGAGCAGATTGTTGACCGTGCGGCGGTTGTTGATCAGCTTCAGGCAGTCCCATTCGACCTGGGAGAACTCGATGTCGTCGGCCAGCTCCTGCTGCTGGATCATCAGCGGGATGTCCAGAGAGCCGATGAGTTCGAGGAGGGACTGCTCCTCGTCGGTGATGCGGGCCACCTCCAGCAGCAGGTTGTCGACGCTCATCGGCTCGGCGAAGCTGCGGGGCAGCTCTTCGTCGTCGATATAATAGACCAGGATGTCCATGTCGTCGGCCAGCTCGCCGTTGATGTGGCGGCGGCTGCCGCGATGCCGGCCGAAGAGGTCCTTGGCCAGCTCGACGGTGCGCAGGCGGAAGGCCTGTTCGACGTGCTCGGCGGTGACGATGCCCTTTCTTATCAGCACCTCGCCGATGACCCGGCCGTTGGCCCGCTGGCGCATTTGGGCCAGCTCGTTCATCAGCAGGCTGTTGGTGATGGCGCCGATGCGCACCAGGTAGGCGCCGATGGGCTCGATCTGGCCCGGGGAATCGGCCCAGATGACCCGGCCCGAGCGCAGGTAGAAATTGACCTCCAGCTCGTTGCTCTTGATGCTGCAGCAGATGGTTTCGCGCTTGAAGCGCAGCAGCTCGAAGATGTCGGGCAGGGACAGCCCGGAGTGGGTGCCTTTCAGGATTACGCGTTCCATCGGGATTGTGCCCCCAAAGCGAAAGACATCATTTTTCGTCGGACGGGTTGGCTGATAACGTCGTTCCGTGGTCTGGCCGGGTTCTGTGCGTTTCGATTGTTCAGGAAGAGGCCCACTGTGTCAGGCGGGTTCGAAGCGGGGATAATGGTCCAACTTCGTCTGTAGACGATAGAAGGCGACAATCTGAAGTATAACTGCGACTAGGTATCTTTTCAAGTAGTGACTGGCTGATTATGACGTAGACGCTTGATCGGAACGCAGGTACCTATAGCAGCGTCGCTGAGTCGCAAGCCACACTCGGCTTTCCCTCGCCGGGACCGCCCGACGGCGGACTGCCGGCGGGATCGGCGCCTTCGGTTGGTGGTTGTCGCCGGGGGAGCGGCGGAAAGTGCCTGCTCCTAACCCGTTCAGGACCAACTTGTCAGGATTGTTACTCGACCGGCGTTGCGGCGGCCCGTTAAACCGCTGCTCGCGCTGTCATCCAGCAGTCTGCGCCATTATCCGGCGGTCTCCGTTTCCCGCGCAATGTTCCAGCAACGTGAGTGCTGCCTGTCGCTTGTTTCAAGCGCTGGGAAAAGACCCCTCGAGCATCTCGGCCCCATCCTATCAGAATGGCTTGCTTTCTGACCAGCGCTTATCCATTCTGACAAGAAAACCGCTGGATTCCGCCGGCCGACCATCGGGGTCGGGGTTGGCCTTGTGGGCCTGGCTTCTCCCACCCCAAGCGCGAGGAGCGCTGAAGGATCACCGGTCCAGTAGTAATGCAAGAAGTGTGCCAAGGGAGCGGATTGCTCTTGTTGATAATCCCGCCGTGGGGCGGGGTTCACCTTCGGACCGACCCGCGGCGCGGTGCGGGCGCCGTCGGCCGCTGGATGAGCTAATAGAGCTCCGGGCGGCCCTCGATGCGGATGTCCGGGATGTCCTTGATGTCGACCAGGAACCATACCCGGATGATGCCCCGGCTCTCCTCCAGGCGCAGTCGGGCCTCCCAGGAGTGCAGATCGCGGTAGATGGAGAAGGACTGGCTGACTAGGTCCCCGGTGACCAGATCCAGGTTGTTCTGGTAGGTCAGCCGCCAGTGGTCGGTCAGGTTGAAGATGGCCTGCAGGTTGAGGAACTGCAGGTCGGGCGAGCCGTACAATCCCTTGGTGAAGTCGTAATTGACGCCCAGGCGCCAGCCGGCGTCGATGCGCTGCTCGAGTTCGCTCTCCGGCAGGTCGGTGTCCAGGGGATCGTAACCCGGGATGTCGTCGACGGGGTCCAGGTACTCGTTGTCGTCAAGGTCCGCCTTGGCGCCGCCGCCGGAGAAGGCCAGCCCGGCGGTCAGGTCGAAGCGGTTGAGCTCGCCGCTGTAGAGGTCGTGGGAGGTCGACAGGGTCAACCGGGCGTTGTACCACTCGGCGAAGTTAGGCGTCAGATAGACCCGGCTGGTCAGGTCGCTCCAGGGCTCCTCGAGCTCTTCGTCGGCGGCGGGCAGGGGAACGCCGAGGTTGGTGTCGCTCTCCTCGACGCCGTAAAGGGCGTAGCTGGTGTTCAGGTCCCAGCGCAGCAGCTCCAGGGTCTCCACCGCCGTCGGGTTCGCCGTCTCGTCACCGGTTTCCGCCTCGTCGACCTCGTACTCCGTCCCGGCGCCGGCGCCGAAGTGGATCTTGATCCGGTTGGTCAGCCCGAGGCCCAGGATCGTCGAGCCGTTCTGGGTCTGGCCGCCGGCAGGTACCAGCTCGTCGTCGATCTCCGGTTTCCAGCTCAGGCTCGCCGCCGGTTCGACGATGTGGCGCACCTCGTCGTCGCCGGGGTAGAACAGACCGTAGAGGCGGGTGTTGAAGCCGATCCCGGCGTTGTAGAGCGGCTGGAGATGGTTGAGGGAGCCGTCGGCGGCCCGCCGGTACCAGTCCAGGCTGCCGGCGGCGAAGGGGGTGAAGTTGAAGAAGCGGAACAGGCTGAACGGCCGGCTCAGCCGCAGGCTCAGGTCGATGTTGCGGAAGGGGCCCGAGGTCGAGTTGAGCCGGTTGAGGTAGGTCAGCGAGCCGGAGAGATAGGCGCCGGTCTCGAACAGCTCGCTCTGGGAAACGGCGGCACGCACCCGGGGCACCGTCCAGGTCACCGGACCCAGACCGCCCTCCTCGTCCTCCTCGGCGTCGTAGTCCACCAGACTGGCGCTGTGGTCCAGGTCCAGCCCCAGGCTGAAGCGGTCCCAGGAGCGCGACAGGGAGAGGAAGCTGCGCAGGCTGCTCTGGGTGCGGTCGTCGACGTCCTCGGCGTAGAGGTAGTCGGTGTAGCGATCCGTGCGGGCGTCGATCTGCAGCAGACCGTCGATGTCCCAGGGCAGGTCCTGGCGGTGGCGGGCGCTGACCGACCACCACTCGCGACCCGTGCTGCGGTCCTCGTCGTGAACGGCCTGGAAGTAGTTCAGGCCCCAACGGGTGCCGTAGAGGTAGCGGGCTTCGAGCTCCTGGCGCCAGCCGCGCTCGGTGTCGTAGTCCAGGCCGAAGGTGGCGTCGGCGTAGTCGTTGATGGCCCAGTAGTAGGCGTTGCGCAGGGTGAAGGCGTTGCTGGAGCGGTAGGCCAGCCGCGGGGCCAAAAAGCCGCTGCGCCGCTCGCCGCCGAGGGGGTAGTAGTAGTAGGGCGCCGCCATCACCGGCACGTGGCCGATGAACAGGATGATCGGCTTGGCGACCACCTTGTCGCCGGCGTAGACCTTGAGCCGGGGGCAGTAGAAGTGGTACTCCGGGTCCTCGGGGCGCTTGGAGGTGGTGAAGGTGCCGTTGGCGATGTGCAGCACATCGCCTTCCTGTAGTTTCAACCGTTCACCGGTGGCGAAACCCTTCTCGACGCCGGTGACGCCGTCGTAAACCAGACCGCGTCCGCTGGCGAAGCTGTAGCGCATCCGCTCGCCGTCGACACGCTCGTCGCCCTCGATCAGCACCGGGGCGCCCAGGGCCTCGACCTCGCCGCCGGCGGCCTCGTAGACGACGGTGTCCGCCGCCAGGCGCATGTCCTCGTAGGCCACCCGGGCGTTGACGTTGAGGATCAGGCGCTCCTCGCGCACCCGGTACTCCAGCCAGCCCGTCTCGGCGTCGACGGCGAAGCCGATCTCCCCCGGCGGCAGCTCGTCGACGAAGAAGAAGTCCGTCCGCTCGTCCGCGTCGCGCTCGGCGGAGCCGTCCACTTCGCGCTCGCTCCAGGCCAGAGCGGCGGCGCCGGCGGGCTCCGGCTCCGGCAGACGGGGTTCCGGCACCGGCGGGCCCGGTTCCCGGGCCGCCGCCGACAGGACCGCGACGAGGATGATGGTCAGGGTTTGGCGCATGGCTATGCAACAAGCCGCCGCCGACGTCCGGCGACGGATTCGGGGTCCACGGTGGCTGTGGTGAGAACGACGGGGAGTAGTCACCGCCCCCGGGACGGCGGCCCTATCCCGGCGTCAAGCGATAACAGTCAGGCGTTACCCACGCTGCTGAACCTTTCCGCTGCGCGCGGCATGGTTTTTCAGCAACGGTGAAGGCTGAAAGGGCCATCGGGGCAGCGGATTGGCCGACAGCCTTGGCAAGCCGGTCGAGGACCAGTTCCAACCGCTTGGCCTTGAACCAGGTGGTAAGCAGGTAAACCCGGAGGAAACCGTTAGCGACAGGCGGCGGCTCGAACAGTCCCGGAGCGCCGGAGCCGGTTTCGCGATGCTGAAGCCCTCCCGGTTCCGCCCGGCAACACAAAACAAGGGGCATGACCCGCACGCTGCCAACGCCTTGCTCAGCAGTGGTTACAGGCATGTAGCGGCTCGTTGCCGTCAAGTGATCCCGCCAGTTGTTATCCGGCTGTCTTCCGGCCGTGGAGGCAAGCATCCAGCGGTGGTCGGCGGAACGGACCCCGGCGACGGCCGTGCCAATGCCGGGACACAGCTTGAGCCGGCAGTGCTCGAGGTTGTCACTACGGCGCGGCCGACGAGGGGTAGACTGACGAACACCGTAGGCCGAGCGCCGCGAGGGTGGGCGATCATCGGTCTCTACGCGCCTAGCTCGGTCCGGGAGCGAAGGGCTTATTGCCCGTTCCCGCCGTCCAGCAGGCGCAGCAGCAGCGCCAGGGTGCCTTTCAGCTCGTGGCGGTGGCAGATCAGGTCGACGAAGCCGTGCTCGAGCTGGAACTCGGAGCGCTGGAAGCCCGGCGGCAGTTTCTGCTTGATGGTCTGCTCGATGACCCGGGCCCCGGTGAAGCCCATCAGGGCCTGGGGCTCGGCGATATGGACGTCGCCGAGCTGGGCGAAGGAGGCCATCACCCCGGCCGTCGTCGGATCCGTCAGCACGACGAGGTAGGGCAGATCGGCGGCGCGCAGCCGGGCGCAGG
This sequence comes from Candidatus Coatesbacteria bacterium, assembly GCA_014728225.1. Lineage (NCBI taxonomy): Bacteria > Candidatus Coatesiibacteriota > Candidatus Coatesiibacteriota bacterium. The sequence continues at coordinate 39,268 of WJLX01000101.1, forward strand.
CCGCCGAGGTTTTGGCCATCTGCATCAGCGACAGCAGACCCTCCTGCATCCGCGCCCCGCCCGAGGTGCAGACCATCACCATCGGCAGCCCCTCCTCGACGGCGCGCTCCATCGCCCGGGTGACCTTCTCGCCGACGACGGAGCCCATCGAGCCGCCGATGAAGCTGAAATCCATCACCGCCAGGCTGACGGGCAGACCCTCGAGCTCGGCCAGGCCGCAGATAACGCCCTCGCCCTCGCCGGTCTTCTCGATCGCCGCCCGCAGCCGCTGGGGATAGGGCTTGCGGTCGACGAAGTCCAGCGGGTCGACGGAACGCAGCTCGGCGTCGTGCTCGGCGAAGCTGCCCTTGTCGGCCAACTGGAAGACCCGCTTGCGACCCGGCACCTTACCGTGGTAATCGCAGTGGGGGCAGACGTAGAGGTTCTCCTCGAGCTGCTTGGAGTACAGGGTCTCGGCGCAGGAGGGGCACTTGACCATCAAGCCGCTGGGCACGGCGGGCCCGCGTCCGCTGGGAGGCTTCTTCTCGGTCATCGAACTCCTCGGTTGGTGGTCTAGAAATCGGGGCTGAGGGCCAGGCGCAGGCTGAATTCGGCATCCGCATCGTCGGCGGCCCACAGGGCGGCGGCCAGTTCGACAAAACCCAGACGGCAGCTCAACCCGGCGCCCCAGATTTGGCTTTCAACGCGGTAACCGCCGCTGAGGACCAGCTGGAAACTCTCGGCGGCTATCGGGGTCAGCGTCAGATGCCCTCCGTAATCGTACTCTCCGCTGGTGGCGGCGTAGCGGACTTCGACGGCGGGCAGGAGCCAGGACAATCCGCCGTAGGCGAGTCCGGCGCGCAGCAACCGTTCGCTGAAGATGCGTCCGTCACCGATCTCCAAGCCGGGAGGGATCAGGTTACCTGCGGCGAAACCCAGCCGCCAGCCGTCGTCGAAACGGGCCTGAAGGCCCAGGTCGAGGCCGAAGCCGTTGTCGGCTTCGGCGGGGCTCTCGAGGGAGAGGGTCTTGAGGTTGACCCCGAGCGCCAGAACGTCGCCCACGGGAACACCGACCTGTACGGCGGCGATGGATTCGCGATAATCGCTCCCGTCATCACCGAGGTTGTCGAGGGAAAAACCCAGAGTGGCCAGGGTGTTGGTCTGTCCCAGAGTGGCCGACTCGGTACGCATCGGCTTGACCACGGCCATACCGTAAGTGCCGAATACGACGCCGGAAGAGCCGGCGCCGCCTCCCCGCAGCAGGATGTCCGCCCGGGGGGCGAAGCCCAGCACCGCCGGGTTGATCAGGCCCAGGGCCGGGTCGTCGGCGACGACGCCCTGCCAGGCCCGGCCGAGGTAGGCCGTGCCGCCGGCGTAATCCTCGATGGGATAGGCCGCCACGCCGGCCGAGACCAGCACCAATACCGCCAAACTGAGAGAGCGGGCACGTTTCATCGGCCATCCCAGCCGTAGAGCTCGGCCTTGCCGCTGGAGCCCAGCAGTTGCATCTTGTGGCGCACGACCTTGGTGATCGCCGCGCGGGCCGGGCCCAGATACTTGCGGGGATCGAACTGCTTGCGATCCGTATCCAGAATCTCACGTACCGCGCCGAGCATGGCCAGGCGCAGGTCCGTGTCGATGTTGACCTTGCTGACGCCCATGGTGACGGCCTTGCTGACGGCCGCGTCGGGAACACCCTTGCTGCCGCCCAGCTCGGCCCCGTGCTTCTCGGCGCGCTCGCGGACCCAGTCGGGCACGGCGCTGGCACCGTGGAGGACCAGAGGGACGTCGACCTTGTGGCGGATCTGTTGCAGGCGCTCGAAGTCCAGCTTGGGCGCGCCCTTGAACTTGTAGGCACCGTGGCTGGTGCCGATGGCCACGGCCAGGGAATCCACCCCGGTGCGCTCGACGAACTCGGCCGCCTGGTCCGGATCGGTCAGCACGGCCTCACCCGCAGCGACCTCGACGTGCTCCTCGATGCCCTCCAAACGGCCCAGTTCGGCCTCGCAGGAGCAGCCGCAGGCGTGGGCCAGCTCGGCGGCCCGCTTGCTGGCGGCCACGTTCTCCTCGAAGGGCAGCTTAGAGGCGTCGATCATGATGCTCGAGAAACCCGCGTTGATCGCCTGGACGCACTTGGCGTAGTCGGCGCCGTGGTCCAGATGGATGCTCAGCGGCACGCCGCTCTCGAAGGCCGCGGTGCGGGCCATGCCAACCAGGTAGGCCGCACCGGCGTACTTCAGCGCTCCGGAGCTGACGGCGATGATCACCGGCGACTGCTCCAGCGCGGCGGCCTCGACGATCCCCTGGAGGATCTCCATGTTGTTGATGTTGAACGCCCCGACGGCGAAGCCCTTCTCGTAACCCACGCGCATCAGATCATCGTTATTGTACAGCGGCATCGCTGACCCCCCTAGATCATTGTTGGCAAGCTGTCTCTCGATCGGTATCGGCGATTATAACACGGCCCCCGCCGGGCGGCCAGCGGGGGGTAAGCTTGCCGACCATCGGACACCTCGCCCGCCCAGCAGCGCCCGCGCCAGGCCCTGGAAAAGCGGCCGCGGGTCAACCGCAACCCCCCAGGAACACCGCGCCGCCGGAACTGGCACGGTTTTTGCAACTCGGCGACCGTTGGAGCGTTCCTCAACGGTTCGCCTCAGCAAAAACCGTGCCAGTTCCGGCGGCGGAGGTTTGTCGGTAGTCGTGCCGCTGTTCCGATACCCGCTTTTCCAGGGCCGGGCACGTGGGGGTGGGGGTGGTGATCAGCGCAGCGCAGAGCGGGCATCGCTTTGTCGGAGTAAGGTAGTTACTCGACCACCGGGTTGTCGGCCAGGGGCTTTTCCGGGAAGTCGCCGGAGACGACGTACCCCAGGGGCTTGGGCCAGCCTTGGTTCACCCCGCGTCGCAGGGCGTCGGGCAGCCAGGCGGGCAGCAGGTCTTCGAGGTCGTTCAGGGAGCGCCAGTTGAAGCGCAGCTCGTAGTCTTTCTCGCGGTGCAGTGGCTTCAGCTCGCCGCCGCGGACGCGGCAGAGCCAGTAGCAGCCCAGCTCGTGCAGGCCTTCGGGGGCGAAGCAGGCGTCGCGGAAGAAGTTATCGTTGACGTAGAGCAGGCGCAGCGGCCGGATCCGCAGGCCGGTCTCCTCGGCGACCTCGCGAACGATGCATTCGGTCAGCAGTTCGTCGGGTTCGAGGGCGCCGCCGGGTAGGGCGAGGTGGCGTCCGTTGTCGACGACCAGCAGGTTCCAGTGAGCGTCGAAGATCAGGGCGACGGAGCGCACCCGGATGCGTCCGGGATGCCAGGCCTGCCGGCCGGTGACCCGATCGGCGATGCGGTTTTGCGTACCGACGAGGTGCAGGTAGCCGCCGGATTCGAGCCGGCCCCAGTCGGTGTCGAGGACCCGGGCGATGCCGGCCGGGTAGAGGCGCAGGTCTTCGAGTTCGGCGCGGTGGCGGAAGGCGACCTCGGTCATGATCGCCGCCTCGGGGGAGTCGGGGTTCTCGAAGCCGAGGGCGGGTTGGCCGTCGATGTCGGCGTGGAAGTAGAGGCCGAGGTTGTGCAGGGGTCGGGCGTGAAAGGGGTCGGGGAAGAAGGTTTCGGCGACGTAGGCGGGCTTGCCGACGGCGGCGGGGCGGCTGGTTTCCTCGCTGAGTTCACGGCGCAGGGCGGTGGTGGCGGGTTCGCCGGTCTGCTGGCCGCCGCCGGGCAGGCTGTGGAAGTCGCGGCCGTTGATGCGGTAGCCGCTGACCAGCAGCTCCCGGCCGCGGATGACGATCCCGGCGACGCGGATGCGCAGGCGCAGCTTACCGGGGCGGCAGGGGATGTCGAAGGCGCGGCTGGGGTCGTGGCTCATGGTCGGGGATCGTCGTTGAGTTAGGTCGCCGCCCGGGTCGCAGAGTGAAAGGGGTGTCGGCTGCCGGGCTGGAGCGGTCGAATTGGCTGTCGGGTTCGGAGCCGTTTCATCCCGGTCGAGAGCGGTCTCGTCCGCTCCGGGTCAGCGGAAGCTCAGCCGGGCCAGGATCTCGCCGGCGCGTTCGATCTGCTCCGAGTCGACGTCCTTGTGGGTCACCAGGCGCAGCTTGTCGGGACCGAAGGCGAAGAAGGCCAATCCTTGGGCGGCGGCGGCCTCGACGATCCGTCCCGGCTCGACGCCCTTCAGTCGGGGAATGATGATGTTGGTATGCACGTCGGCGGGGTCGATCTCGGCCCAGTCCGCGGCGGCCAGCACCTCGGCCAACCGGCGGGCGTGGGCGTGATCCTCGGCCAGCCGGGTGACGTTATGTTCGAGGGCGTGGAGCCCGGCGGCGGCCAGGATACCGACCTGGCGCATCCCCCCGCCGCAGATCTTACGCAGGCGATGGGTCTCTTCGATGAAGTCGGCCGGTCCGGCCAGGATCGAACCCACGGGGCAGGCCAGGCCCTTGGAGAGGCAGCTCATTACCGAATCGGCCGGTGCGGCCAGCTCGGCCATCGTTTTCCCCGTCGCCGCGTGGGCGTTCCACAGCCGGGCGCCGTCGAGGTGAATTTTCACCTTACGTTTGTCAGCAAACCGGCGCAGGGAAAGGAATAGTTCCTGATCGGCGATCAGGCCGCCCAGGCGGTTGTGGGTGTTTTCCAGGCACAGCAGGCTGGTGCGCGAGGAGTGGAAGGCGCCGCTCTTGTAGGCGGCGGCGACGGCGGCGGGGTCCGGGGCGCCGCGCAACGTCGGCACCTCCCGGACCAGCACCCGGGCCAGGAAGGCCGGTGCGCCGTACTCGTACTCCAGGATGTGGCACTGGGCGCCGCAGATGATCTCGTCACCGCCCCGGGTCCAGGCGGCCACGGCGATCTGGTTGGCCATCGAGCCCGAGGGGGTGAACAGGGCGGCCTGTTTGCCGACCAGCTCGGCGTAGCGTTCCTCGAGGCGCTTGACCGTCGGGTCGTCGCCCAGCACGTCATCGCCGACCTCAGCCTCGTACATGGCGCGGCGCATCGGCTCATCGGGTCGGGTGACGGTGTCGGAGCGCAGATCGATCTCAATCTTGGGCATCGCTTTCCTCCCCGTTTTCGGCGTCACGACGCAGGTGACGGATGAACTTGACCAGATAGGTTGCCAGGGAGGCGGCGATCAGGGCCAGTGAAAGCCAGACCGTCAGCTCCTCCAGCCAGTCCAACCCGGTGCGCAGGGTGTAGACGATGAGGGTCGCGCCGACGGTGAAGGCCGCCGCCTTTCCCAGGTAGTTGGACATCGGCACGTCGCGCAGACGCTGCTTCCAGATCAATCCGCCGGCGAGGATCGCCACGTCGCGGCCGATGATCACCGCGGCCAGCCAGAGGGGAAAGCCGCGATGGATGACCAGCATCACCGTGGCCCCGGCCATACAGACCTTGTCGGCCAGGGGGTCGAGGATCTTGCCGAACTCGGTGACGGCATTCCAGCGGCGGGCCAGGATGCCGTCGAGGGCGTCGATCAGCATGCCGAAGAGCATCACCCCGGCGGCGGTCAACGGGGCCCAGGCGTCGGGCAGGCTGATCAGGTACATCGCCAAGGGCAGGACGAGCAGCCGGGTCACCGACAGCAAATTGGGCAACAAGCGCTTGACGCCCCGCGCCGGAGGACGGTCGCTGTGGGCCTCGGGGCTGTCGAAGAGACCCTTAGTCATCGTCGCCGTCCGTTTCTTCGTCGGCGGCGTCGACCTCGAGCGGCGGCGGCACATCGAAGCCCTCCGCACCGGCGGGGGCCTCGACGGCGCCGGGACCGGAAACCTGGAGGGTGTAGTCCACCTCCAGCTCCAACTCGTCGAGGATGATCCGTCGGGCGCCCTGATGCAGTCGCTCCAGCTCGGCGTGGAAGGCGGGCTCACGGGCCCGCCGTGCCGAGACCAGCAGGGCGCCCTCGAAGGCCACCAGCCCGATGAAAGCCACCGCCAGGCTGATCCAGGCCAGGGTTTGGCCCAGGTCCTGGTCCTCCAGCAGGTACAACAGCATGAAGACGGGGATCAGGGCAAAGATCAGGTAGATGAACAACCGACCGGCCATCGTCCAGAGGATCCGTCCCCAACCGGCGTCGGCGCCGGTGTGGGAGGCCATCCCGCTCTTGAGGGTCAGGGTCTTGTAGTCGCCGGAGAGCTCGACGCGCACCCAGGCGTAGAGCGGATACCAGCGGGCGCGCAGGTAGGCCCGCAGGTCCGGGTACTCGCGCATCGACTTGGCCTTCTTGTGGGTGTAGAGATCGAAGCGCCGCCGATGCTGCGGCAGGGGGGAATCTGCAGACGCCAACCAGGATTTGAGCCGTTCCAGGGCGCCGAAGTAGGCGTCCTCGCCGAGAGGTTCGGCGGCGCGCAGCAGACTCTGGTGGGCGATGTCGCTCATCGCAGCTCCTCCCAGGCGGCCCAGACGAAGGGCGTCGTCGACTCCCGCCGGGAGAGCAGCTCCTCGGCCGCCGGATCGACCCCGCCGGCGTCGAGCTGCCGCAAACCCTCCAGCAGGGCCAGGCAATACTCGTGGTGCTCGTTGTAGCGCCGCCGGGCGTAGTCCTTGGCCGAGTGGCCGTGGACGAGGAAGGGCCAGTCCGAACTCTCCAGCAGCAGCAGTTCCCGGGCGGCCTGGGCGAGAAAGCGCCGGGCCAGCTCGCGGTCTTCACCGACGTGGCCGCGGGCGGCGGCGGCCAGGCGGTCCTCGGCGTCGTAGACCAGCTCCCAGAAATCCGCGGTGTGCTCGTCGAGCCAGACCCGGTGGAAACCGTCGTAGCCCCAGGAGCCCTCCTGCAGCACCACGGGCCGGGCCGGGTTGCGCTCCAGGGCCGCGGCCGGGGTGACGGCCTCCAGCCGGGGCGAGTCGGCGATCCCGCGCAGCACCCGCTCCAGCCAGGCCGGACCCTCGTGCCACCAGTGGCCGAAGAGCTCGCAGTCGAAGGGCAGCGCCAGCACGGCGCGCTCGCCGGGAGCCTTGCGGGTCACTCGCTCCAGCAAGCCGACGAAGTGGGCGGCGTGCTCCTCGACGGCGGCGGCCGCCGCCTCGGGCTCGTAGGGCGCCTTGTGCCCCACGTAGACCTCCTTGCCGGTGACCCGCCAGTAGCGCAGACCGCTGGGCCAGCGCCGCCGATGGAACTCCCGGTAGCGCGGGTCACCCGGGTAGCCGAGGAAGCCGTCCCAGACCTGGCGGTTGGCTTCGAAGTCCCGGGCCAGCAGCTTGAGCGAACTCCCCTCCAGCCGGGTCACCCCGTAGGGCTGGCGATCCGGGTAGGGGGTGTGGTGGTGCTCGCGAAAAGCGGCGTAGTGGGCCTGGACCTCGGCGCCGCCCGGGGTCTGTGCCGCCGGCTCGGCACGCAGCAGATGGCCGTCGACGAAGGTGTAGCCGACGTCGTGGCCCGTCAAGGCCTCGCTGGTGGCCCGCCGCGGGCGCGGTTGGTCGTCGGTGTGGGCGCGGCGCCAGGGCCGCGCCGGACGGTAGGCGCACTCCGGGGTCCAGAAGCCGCCCCGCCAGTCCGGCGCCCAGCGCTGGAAGCTCAGCAGGCCCAGACGAACCTGGCGGTCCAGGGCGTCGTCGCGGCCCAACAGGGGCAGGTAGCCGTGGGTGGCGCAACTCGCGGCGGGTTCGATCCACCCCCCCGTGGCCAGGTCGCGGACGATACCCGGCAGGTCGCGCCGCCGGCTCTCGAAGAAGCGGGTCTGGGAGACGAACCCGGCGGCCCAGTTCCGGGCCAGGGCGGCTAGTTCCTGCTCGCCCTGCTCCTCGAAGGCGACGGCGTCCTGCTCCGCGGCGACGGCGTGGCCGCGCAGGTACTCCAGCAGGCCGCTCTCGCAGCGCGGATCGCCGAGCTGTTCGGCCAGGGGCGGGGTGAGGCCCAGCCCCAACGCGAAGGGCACACCCTCCTCGGCCAGGTCATGGAAACGGCGCAGCAGGGGCAGATAGACGCCGGCGGCAGCCTCGTAGAGCCAGACCGAGCCGTGGGGCCAGGTGCCGTGGCCCAGCAGATAGGGCAGGTGGGCGTGAAGGTAGAAACAGACGTTGCCGTGGTCGGCCATCGAGCGCTCCGGTGTTTGAACCCGACAATCTTAAAGCCTGGCCCAGTGTTTAACAAGGCTTCCGTGGCGACCTGCGACGACCACTTCCACCCCGACGCCGCTTCTGCTATAATCATTGGTCGATACAAGTATATTTCAGCACTTTACAGCTGGAAGCCGCCGTCGACAACCACCAATAAAGCCCCGAATCAGGATGCAGACCCTCGATGAAAAGGAAGTCGTCCGCTGTCGCAAGGAGGCTTACAAATTCCTCGCCCGGCGTGAGCATTCGGCCCATGAGCTGGGCCGCAAGCTGGCCCGGCGATTCGCCACGGCGGTGATCGAGCGCATTCTGGGCGAATTGGCCGCGGAGAAGCTCCTCGACGATCGGCGCTTCGCCGTGACCTACGTGCGCGACCTGCTGCGCCGCACCCCCTGTGGGCTGCGGCTGATCCGGCGGAAATTGGCCGAGCGCGGTGTTGACGAAGAAAACGTCAGCGCCGCCCTGGACGAGTTGGCGCCCGACGAGGGGCTGCTCATCGAGCAGGCCGCCCGGGAGAAACTGGCCAAGCTGATCAGATATCCCCGCGAGGTCGCCGCCCGGCGGCTGCTCAGCCACCTCAAGCGCCGGGGCTTCCCCCGCGGTCTGGCCCAGTCCGTCACCCTGGAGCTGCTGGAGGACTGGCCGGAGTAAAACCCCGTCGTATCGTTCTCGACAAGAACCGGGACGCTCTTTTTCAGCCGGGTCGGCGCAGCGCGACCCGGTGAAGCGCAATCGGGGAGCCCGCCGGCTCCTTTCTTCGAGCGGTTCTTCGAGCGGTTCGTTGAGCGGTTCGTCGATCGGTTCGTCGATCGGTGCCGCGGTGAACTAACAACCCGGGAGCGCGATGCACGAAGCGACCCTCAACAGCCGCCACGTCTACTCCGGTCGGGTGCTCCTCGACGTCCGCGTCGAGGAGGTCCGGCTGGACGACGGCGCCACGGCGACCCGCGAGCTGGTCGAAGTCGCCGAGGCCGTTCTGCTGCTGCCGATCCTCGACGACGGCCGGCTGGTCCTCATCCGCCAGTACCGCAAGGGGATCGAGGCCGCCCTGCTCGAGCTGCCGGCGGGTAAGCTGGACCCCGGCGAGGAGCGCGAGGCAGACGCCCGGCGTGAGTTGGCCGAGGAAACGGGTTACCGCTGCGCCCGCCTCGAGTACCTCGGACCGATCCACACCAGTCCCGGCTTCTGCAACGAGACCATCCACCTCTACCGGGCCCGGGGCCTGGAGCACGTCGGCCAGCACACCGACGCCGACGAGCGGATCGACGTCCTTACCCCGACCCCGACCGAGGTCGAGCAACTGCTGGACGAGGGCGCGCTGACCGACGCCAAAACGCTCTGCGCCCTGCTGCTGCACGGACGCCGGTAAGCCGGGGTACGGAGCCCCCGGCCTATCGGTCACTCGGCAATGACACGGACAAACGAACTACTGGTAGTTCGGTAGCATTTGTTCGTCCCGGCTCCGGCGCGCCCGCCGTCGACGAGCCCGGGAGCGGTGCGCGTTTTTGCGAGGACGGAGCCGCCCGGCTCCGTCCTCGTTGCAAAAACCGTACCGGCCCGCCCCTCCCCGCGGACATGAGGGTGTACTCGAGCTAGTCGTGACCCAGGTAGGAGCGCAGGTACTGGGTGCGCTCGTAGGCCTCGGGACGGGGAGCCCGCTCCTCGGACAGCAGACCGACGAAGTCCTCGACTTTGTCGTAGTCGTGGCGTTCCATCCAGTCCTCCAGCCCGGCCAGCAGCTCCTTGACGAAGCCCAGCCCCTTGAGATAGAAAACCGAGGCCGCCTGGACGGCGTCGGCGCCGGCCAGCAGCAGGCTGACCAGGCCCTCGACGGAATGGACCCCGGTGTTGCCGCAGAGGCTGCCCGGTACCTTGCCCGCCAGGTTGCCGATCCAGCGCAACGGCCTGCCCAACTCGACGGGATGGCTGGGCAGCAAGTCGTAGCGCAGTTCGCGGTTTTCGATATCAATCCGTGGGCCTAACGGGCGGTGGAAGAGGACGATGCCGGCGGCGCCGTCGTCGAGGAGATCCATGATCAAGCGCTCGGAAACGCCGTGGGGACCGAGCTTGAGGGCCACGGGGATCTCGACCCGCTCGACGACCGAGGCCAGAATCCTGCGATAATGGGCGGCCAGCTCGGCCGGCTCGGCGCCGGCGAAGATGGCGCCCATCGACAGGTTGAGCTCCAGGGCGTGGGCCCCGGCGGCTTGAGCCTCCCCGGCGTATTGCGGCCACCATTTGCCCGACAGGCAACTGATGCTGGCGATTATCGACACGCCGAGGTCCCTGGTCTTCTCGATCAGCTCGACCATGGTCCGGGTGCCGTAGGTCAGCGAAAGATCGGCGTCGGCGTAGGCCTGGGACTCGGGATGAGCGCCGTCGTAGAGAGAGTCCTGCAGCTCGGCACCCTCCTCACGCAGCTGCTCCTCGTAGAGGCTCTTCAACACCACGGCGCCGACACCGGCGTCGACGGCGCGCTCGACGCCCTCGGCGCGGGCGGTCAGGCCGGAGCTGGCGGCGATCAAGGGGTTGCGCAGCTCCAGACCGAGGTAACGGGTGGCCAGTTCGGACATTCTTCAACTCCCGGGGTTGTCCGGTGGTGACCGGCAAGGTATTGTTGAGACGTTGTAACAATCATAAGTATAGCCTGCTTCCGCGGGAAAAGCAACGGCAACTCCCGCCGACAACGGGAGAATAAGCCGCTGCCGTCGCTCTCAACACGGCGCCGCCGGCGGAGAGCTTCAACAATCGCTGGGTCTACAAACTCCCGGCCCGCCGGAACCGGCACGGTTTTTGCATCTCGGCGACCGTTACAAACGATGATAACGGTCGGCCTCCGCAAAAAC
>WJLX01000102.1 GCA_014728225.1 Candidatus Coatesbacteria bacterium
GGTCTCTAGACCCGGCCCTACGGGGGTTAGTGGCGTACGGTATGGCATTACGTGAAGCGAACGACAAACAATAAGCGCCCCGGCGGGGCGCCGCACGGGTCTCGAGAACCCGTGCCATCCGGGTTTGGGCGTACTGTTGCCGTAGAGGCGATGAGTCCCCGCAGCCCGTTTAGGCTGCTGGTGATATTGATCCGGTTGCCCCTCACTCCGGCCCAAGGACGATGTTCTTCCCCAAAGGGGGGGAATCTGCCAAACGGCGGACCGCAGAGGGTCCGCCCTACTTGAAACATGGTTATTGCAATAATCGGCGTAGGGCGGGGACTTTACCCCAACCTTTCATTTATGGCTTGTAGTATATGATATGCTGATTTACATTGCATTATTGTTAGGCAAGGAGGTGATAAAATGAGAGGACCAACAGGAGGACCACAACCAACTACAAAATAATGCCCAGAGTGTGGTGGTTTTTTGAAAGCGACAACGCAGGGTTCACATAATTATCGGTGCGATAAATGTGGGAAACACTTTGAGATTAACAATTTAGACTAAAGATGTTGTAAATAACAAGGGGCAATTCTCATATTTGAGCATTGCCCTTTGTTATCGTTATTAGATGCTTTCAAGGTTCTTTACTGACTTATCATCTCGATTTGTACGTAAGTATTTACCGTATTTATCATCAACAACATGGATGGCTGGACCATTATCAACATGTATTATACGACCTCGTTCAATCTCACCAATTGCTTTATCTGTTGTTACTCGACCGACTTCTTTAGTATATATATGAGTAATATTTCCTTTTTCGTCCTTTTCAGTTCCCGTTACTGTCCATTTCTTCTTTTTCCGTGGCATGCTAATCCTCCTGTTGTGCTTCTGACAAATCAGCATCAATCTCTACAGAAAGGTTGCTAGGTAAGTTATTAGAAAAGGATCATCAGTTAATTGTTTTTGTGATAATAATGACAAGCCCTGTAGTAATTCACCGGATATACTCGTCGTTCGAAGTTGGCGCGCCGGCGAAGGACGCCATCAAACAAACGGCGGGGTCGGGGATCCAGTTCCACGCCCCGGCCCTGCAGGGTGCCGCCGAGGTTCCGCTTGCCCGCGCAGGTCGGCCCCGTGGGACTGGTTCTCCGTGGGGCGAGTGGTCCGGTGGGAATGTAACAACCGTAACGGGGCTTGGTTGGAATGCAATACCTTACGGTCTTCCCCCCTGACACTTGGGGCATTTACGTTGCCAGATATCAGAGCCGTTAGCAAGATACCGGTGCTCACAATTGAGACATCTCATCTGATAGAATCACTGGTTGTGATCTGAACCTCGTTGATTGGTTTTACCCTCATTAAGCTGGTTATTTTTGTTAACATAGCCTTTATCTGTTGACTTCACCTCAAGCCTCCTGGGAGCTTCATCCTGTGTCTTCATTGTACCGGGGAGGGCGCGGACCCTCCCCGGTCGATGTTTACTTAGGTTGAGTTACTTCTCCTCGTCGTCGTCGATGACCTCGTAGTCGGCGTCGACGACGTCGTCATCGACTCCGCCGGCTCCGGCGGAACCGCCGGGGGCTTCGCCGCCCGGAGGGGCCTGGCCGGCTCCGGGGCCGCCGGGCTGTCCGCCCTGCGGTTCGCCCTGGGGTCCGGCCTGCTGGTAGAGGCGCTGGCTCATCTCGGAGAGGGCGGCGCTCAGGTTCTCGTGGGCGTTCTTGACCTCGTCGATGTCCTCGCCCTTGAGGGCCTTGCGGACGCGCTCCATGGCGGCCTCGATCTTGCCCTTCTCGTCGTCGGAGACTTTGTCGCCCATCTCCTTGAGCAGCTTCTCGGCCTGGAAGACGGCGGAGTCGGCCTGGTTGCGGGTTTCGACCTCGGCGCGCTTCTGCTTGTCCTCCTCGGCGTGTTGCTCGGCGTCCTTGACCATCTGGTCGATCTCCTCGTCGGTCAGGCCCGAGGAGGCGGTGATGGTGATCTGCTGCTGCTTGTTGGTGGCCAGGTCCTTGGCCGAGACCTTGACGATGCCGTTGGCGTCGATGTCGAAGGAGACCTCGATCTGGGGCACGCCGCGGGGCGCCGGTGGGATGCCGGTGAGGTGGAAGCGGCCGATGGTCTTGTTGTGCATGGCCATCTCGCGCTCGCCCTGCAGCACGTGGATCTCGACGGTGTTCTGGTTGTCCTCGGCCGTGGTGAAGATCTGGCTCTTGTGGACGGGAATGGTCGTGTTGCGGTCGATCAGCTTGGTGAAGACGCCGCCCAGGGTTTCGATGCCCAGGGACAGGGGGGTGACGTCGAGGAGCAGGACGTCGGTGACGTCGCCGGAGAGGATCCCGGCCTGAATGGCGGCGCCGACGGCGACGACCTCGTCGGGGTTGACACCCTTGTGGGGCTCGCGGCCGAAGATCTCTTTGACCTTGGCCTGGACGGCGGGGATGCGGGTCGAGCCGCCGACGAGGATGACGTCGTCGATGCCCGAGGTTTCCAGCCCGGCATCGGAGAGGGCGCTCTGGCAGGGCTTGACCACGCGTTCGATCAGGTCGTCGACGAGCTGCTCGAACTTGGAGCGGGTCAGCTCGATGTTCAGGTGCTTGGGCCCGTGGCGGTCGCCGGAGATGAAGGGCTGGTTGATCTGGGTGGACTGGGCCGTGGAGAGCTCCTTCTTGGCCTTCTCGGCGGCGTCCTTGAGACTCTGCAGGGCGCGCTTGTCCTCGCGCAGATCGATGCCCTCGTCCTTCTGGAACTCGTCGGCCAGCCAGTTGATGATCCGCTGGTCGAAGTCGTCGCCGCCGAGGTGGGTGTCGCCGTTGGTGCTCTTGACCTCGAAGACGCCGTCGCCGAGCTCGAGGATGCTGATGTCGAAGGTACCGCCACCGAGGTCGAAGACGGCGATGGTGCGGCTGCCGTCCTTCTTGTCCAGGCCGTAGGCCAGGCTGGCGGCGGTGGGCTCGTTGACGATGCGCTCGACCTGGAGCCCGGCGATGCGTCCGGCGTCCTTGGTGGCCTGGCGCTGGGCGTCGGAGAAGTAGGCCGGCACCGTGATGACGGCCTTGTCGACCTTCTCGCCCAGGTACTCCTCGGCGGTCTCGCGCATCTTCTGCAGGATCATCGCGCTGATCTCGGGCGGCGAGTACTCCTTGTCGTCGATCTTGACCGCGGCGTCGCCGTTGTCGGTCTTGACGACCTCGTAGGGGACGGTCTTGATCTCCTCGGTCACCTCGCCGTATTTGCGCCCCATGAAGCGCTTGATCGAGGTGACGGTGCGCGTCGGATTCATGACGGCCTGCCGCTTGGCGTGCACACCGACCAGGCGCTCGTCCTTGGTGAAGGCCACGGCGCTGGGGGTCGTGCGGCCGCCAACCTGGTTGGTGATGACGGTGGGCTCGCCACCCTCCATCACGGCCACGCAGGAGTTGGTGGTGCCCAGGTCGATGCCGATGATCTTGCCCACTTGCGATCCCTCCGTCGGGTTATTGTTCGTACATCTCGTAGCTGGAGGTCCCGGGGATCAGCTTGCAGACCAGGTTGAGCCGGTTGTAGCTGTCCGAGATGTCCATCCGCTTCGAGAAGAGGATGTTGGAGTTGATGGTTCCGCTGCCGGGCTTGCCGCCGTCGGTGGGGACCACGGCGATGGCCACGGTGTGCTTGCCGGTCTCCAGCGACTCGTCGTACGAGGTGAAGATGAACTGGTTGTAGGAGGCCGAGCCGATGTAGATGTCGACCTTGTCATCGACGACCTCGCGCACGACCTCGCCGTCCACCAGGATGTAGAAGTAGATGTTGCTCTTGCTGGTCTGGTAGTTCTCACCGCTGATATTGATCGTCAGGCTGGCCCGCTTCGGAGCGGTGTCGACGGGCTCGGTGACACCCTTGGGGGTGGCCATCATCAGGGCCGAGCGGACGTCTTCGTCCAGGTCCAGCGGCGCCAACTGGGCGTAATCGGGCTCGAAGGCGATCCCCGGCGAGCGGATGAGCTGGATAAAATACTCCTCGTCGTAATCGACCTTGGCCAGGGCGTAGACCTGATCCTTGCTCAGCGGCTCCGCCAGCAGGCAGTGGTAGAGCAGCTCCTCGTCGATGCCGTACTCGTCGTCGACGAAGAGGATGTTCTGGGCGTCGAAACGCGGGGTGGACTCGGTCACCTTGATGACCTCGACGAGATCGTCCTCGTCGACACCGACATCGAGCAGCGCCAGGATGTCATCGGTGTCCAGGGCCGCGGCGGCGGTCGCCAGGACCAACAAACCGACGATCAGTAAACTTAGGTTACGCATCGTTCTTCCTTTCGCGGTGGCGGCCGGGTCGGTCGGGAAACCCGATCCGCAACAGGGCGGGGTGAACCGGCGTGGCGGCCCGGCGTAGAAAACGGCGCAGGGCGTAGACATCGACCGGTTTGTGCAGGAAACCGTAGGCGCCGGCGGCGAAGGAGCGCAGCACGGCCTCGCGGCTGTCGGCGCCGGAGACGATGATCACCGGCAGACTCGGACGGTGGCGGCGGATGCGCGGCAACACGGCCAGACCGCCCTCGCGGGGCATCTCCAGGTCCAGGATCGCCAGATCGATCATCGTGCGCTCCAGGGCCCGCAGCACCTCGTCGGTGTTGGCCGCCGTCAGGGTGCGCAGCCCCAGACGCTGGATGAGTCGCATCATCGAGCGCCGGCACTCGCGGTTGTCGTCTGCCAGCAGTACGGTACGCATCGGCTGGTCCTCCAAGGTTCCCCGTCCCCGAACGAAACGCTGAACGAGTCGGTGAACCGACCGCAGTATTGTTACTGCAAGGAGCGTACCAAGTTATACAAGACCTTTGTTATCATAGCAATACGCAATTTTCTGCCCACCGAACCAGCCTGCTGTAGCTGCCATATCAGCGGAATGTCGACCCCGACTGCCGTTTTGGCAGCCTCAACCGAGCTGGTAGCTGAGGGCGAAGCCCACCTGACTGATGACCATCAGCAGATACATGTGCTTCCAGGAGACATGGTTGGCCTCGGTGGCCATCTCCTCGGGCCGACGCAGGATCAGATAGGCGATGAAGGCTCCGTAGAGGCTGAGGAAACCCGCCAGGATCGACAGGGCCAGCGTCGGACCGCTGAGGATCCCGCTGAAGATCGCCGGGTAGAGCGCCAGAAAGGGCAGCACGAAAAATGGGGCGATCATCCAGGCCGCCTGGCGTACGCCGAAGATCACCGGCAGCGTGCGGCAACCGTGGGCCGCGTCACCCTCCATGTCGGCGAAGTCCTTGGTCGTCGAGGCCCCGAGGATGAACAGAAAGAACACCCCGGCGATGTACCAGGGCTCCCAGTAGTCGATGGGCTTCAGGGCGCTCCAGCCGGCGATCACCAACAGCCCGCCCCGGGGCAGGGCCATGGTCAGGTTGGCCGTGAAGGCGTTGCGTTTGGTGCGGAAGGGCGGCCCCGAGTAGGCGTAGGTGACGAAGCTGGTGATCAGCACGATATAGAAGAAACGCATCCCCACCAGCAGCGAAAGGCCGATCGCCGCGGCGTAGGCCGCCAGCCCCAGCGCCCAGGCCCCGCCCCGGCTGACCTCGCCGGTGATCAGGGGACGCTCCGGCTTGTTGACGGCGTCGATCTCGCGGTCGAAGATCTGGTTGATGGTGTTCGAGGCCACGTTGAGAATCGCCGCCGCGCAAGCGCCGATGAGGATCTTGACTATCACCGGCCAGCTCAGGGCCACCTCGCCGCCCACCGCGGAACCCGCCGCCACCAGGGCGAAACAGGCGAAACCGAAAAAGGGCGCCAACAGGGTGAAGGGACGGGCCAGCTTGACGTAGCCGCGCAGACTCATGGGGCTCCTCGAAGAGGGGAACGATTATCAGTGCCTAAACCGGGCGACGGCGCAGGAGCATTGTCATGTTACGTCGACATCGAAAAAATGGTGCCCGCGCGGGGTCGAAACCCGGTGAGGGGCTAGTATACCAGAGTAATTTCGCCGAGGTAAAACGGCGGCGGCTCCCCCCGCACTCGCCGCCGGTGAACCGCTGGACGGCGGCGCTTCACCGACGACCGAACCGGCAGAAACCACCGCCTGAACCGGCACGGTTTTTGCGGAGGCGGACCGTTGAAATCGTCCCAACGGTCGCCGAGATGCAAAAACCGTGCCGGTTCAGGCGGGCAAACGGCGAATCCTGCGGCGCCGCCGTCCAGCGGTTCATTCGCTAATAGTTCTCGCGGGCTTCCTTGAGGGCGGTGATATCCGCCAGATGGTCCTTATAGGGGTGGTAGCCCTCCCAGCCGGCCTGGTGCTCCATCTCGACGTACCAGATCAGCAGATCGGCGATTTCCTTGTCCGTGGTGATGTAGATGACGAGTTCGGCCTCGGCGGGGTCGTCGGTGAAGTACCACTGCCATTCCTCTTCGGCCCAGCCGCGGTTCTCGACCAGTTCGACGTGCAGGTCGCAGTTCGGTGAGTAGTCGCGTTCGTAGACCAGCAGGTCGGCGGCGTCGGGGTCGTCACACTCGTAGACCAGCAGGGCCGCCGCCGGTGTCAGCAGGGCCGCCGTCAGCAACAGCGGGATCGTTATGGCTCTAGGCATCAGCTGCTCCGTTGTCGAGCTCTGCGGCCCGACGGTGAAAGAACTGGTTACTTGAGTCGCCCCTGCCAGCTGTGACTGCCGTTCCAGCCGGCCTGGGCCTCGTAGTCGACGAAGTAGACGTTGAGGTCGGCCTGGGCCTCGTAGTCGACGAAGTAGATAACGACGTCGGCCTGGGCCTCGTAGTCGACGAAGTACCAGATGGCGTCCTTGCCGCCGGCGGAGGATTCGTAATCGGCGACGTAGACGCTCAAATCGGCCTGGGACTCATAGTCGGCGACGTAGACGTTGAGGTCGGCCTGGGACTCGTAGTCGGCGACGTAGATGTTACCGGCCACGGCGGGCAGGGCGATCAACAGACAGGCGAGTAGCAGTTTCCTGTTCATGGGTGTACTCCTAGTCCCGGAGTTCGGGCGGGTTTTTGTCTGCGGCCCGCCGGAGAAAACGCCGTTTCAGGCGTTGTTGCGCTTAACAGATTAGGACAGGATAGCCGATAATTTGACTGTTTTCAAGTCTCTTTTTCATTTTGCAAGCGCGGTTAAGACTCGTAAGACCCGCTGCGAGAACGCGCTGGAAGCTATAGCTCGAGCCCCGGGTGCGTCGGGGCTCGAGGCGTTGAAGGGCTGACGGTGAGGCCGGGGTCGTCGGTGCTAGTGGCGCTGCTTGTCCGAGGTGCCGACCACGCCGCCCGGACCGGAGTAGAGATGAAGCCAGTCGCCCTGGGACCAGAGGTGGAGGGCGCCGGAGGCGTCAACGGCGTAGACGAGGTAGTCGTCGGCCGCGGGGTCGTAGAAGGCCTCGAAGTCGTAGGGACCGCCGCTGAGCCGGCCGTCGAGCTCCAGGCGCTCGTCGCCGCGGTGGTTGTGCAGGCGGCCCCGGCTGTCGAGGAGGAAGAACAGGTAGTCGTCGGCGGCGGCATCGTAGAAGGCGGACACCCGCTGCGGCGGGGCCGGACAGTCCTCTTCGAGGGCGGTCCACTCGCCGGCGGTGTCCAGGTACAGCCGACCGGCGCCGTCGGCGGCCAGGATGATCCAGTCGTCGATCGCCGGGTCGTGGAAACCGGCCAGATCGAAGGGCGCCGACCCGGGGCAGGGCCCGGTCATCGCCGTCCATTCAGCGGCCAGCGCCCGGTGGAGCCGACCCGCGCCGTCGAGGGCCAGCACGATCCAGTCGTCCAGGGCGGCGTCGTAGAAGGCGGAGAGGGCGTAGGGCGGGGGAGCCTCGAGGGGTACCCCCGTCGTCGCCCAACGCTCGCGGCCGGACTGGTAGAGCCGCCCCGCACCGTCGATACAGCAGACGATCCAGTCGTCGAGTTCGGGATCGTAGAACCCGGACAGCTCGAAGGGCGGAACACCGGGGCAGGGCTCGCCGTCGGCGGCCCAGTCATCGGCCCGGGCCCACCAGAGCTGCCCCTCGTCGTCGAGGGCGTAGATCAGGTAATCATCGAGGGCGGCGTCGTAGAAGGCCGTCAGGACGTAGGCCCCGGCCCCGACGACCAGGAGGGCGAGCAGCAAAAGGATGACGGTTCTGAGCATGCCGGCCTCCCGGTCCGGGTCAGGACCCCGCCGGCTGCAGCTTGTCCCAGCCGTCCGGGGTGAAGTGGTAGGCTATCCCGTCGGCGTCGACGCAGTGGATGGAGTAGTCATCGGCGGCGGCGTTGTAGAGGGCGAAGAGGTCCAGGGGCGCCGCGGCCTTGACGGCCCCGCCGAGGGGGGTGAAGCCGGCGCCGTCGTAGTAGAACAACTGGCCGGCGTCGTCGAGGAGCAGGACCATGTAGTCGTCGGCGGCGCTGTCGTAGAAGGCGGAGATGCGGAAGGGGGCCCGCCCCGCGGCCGGCTCGCCGACGGCCTGCCAACTGTCGGGCTGGGCGCGGTGGAGTTGACCGGCGCCGTCGACGGCCAGGATGATCCAATCGTCGGCCGCCGGGTCGTAGAAGGCGTCCAGGTCGAAGGGCCCCGGGGTCTCCAGCCGGGCCTCGTCGAGGCGCCAGCCACCGCCGTAATCGACCAGCAGGCGGCCCCCGGCGTCCAGGGCGTAGAGCTGGTGGCGTTGCAGGGCGGCGTCGTAGAGTACGCCCAGGGCGCAGGGACCCTCGACCTCGGGGGCCTCCTCGGCCGCACCCCGGGCCGACCATTCCTCGTCGATCAGGGCGTGCAGGCCGCCGTCCCCGTCGACGGCGAAGCAGCGCCAGCCCAGCAGGGGATCGGCGTAGCCCGCCGCGTCGCTGACCGTCGCGTCCAGGGTCCCGCCGACGCCGCGCCAGCCCCCCTCGTCGAAGAAGCGCAGTCGGCCGTCGTCGCCCAGGGCGAACAGGGCCGTGCCGATCGCCTCGGTGGTCAGGTAACCGGTGAGGTAGTAGCGCTCCGGGGAGCTCTCCTCGGCGGTTTCACAAGCCGTCGTCAAGAGCAGCAACAGCAGGCTGAACACGCTGACGGCCGGGCGGCGTGAAGTGGACATGTTTCTCCTCGGTGGCGACTGACGGGACGTTTCGCTCCCTTGAAGTATAACCGCTGACCGACAGCCGGGCAAGGGGACGGCGCTACATCGTAGGGGAACGGGGACGCCGCGGCGCCCCCGTTCTCAGCCTCGATGCCGTAATACCTAGGGCAGGGGCGGGCCGGCTTCGACCCACTGGTCGATGTCGAAGAAGTAGAGCTGACCGTCGTTGCCGAGGACGTAGATCATGTAGTCCTTGATAGCCGGATCGAACAGGCCGTCCATGTCGTAGGGCGCTTCGCCGTCGACGGGGGGACCGGCCTCGCTGAAGCCCTCGCCGTCGAAGAAGGTCAGCAGACCCTCGCCGTCCAGCATCATGACCACCCACATGTCGTCGGCGGAGTCATAGAAGGCGCTGATGCGGAAGGGACCGGCGTCGGTGGCCGGCTCGCTGATGAAGCTCCACTCCTCGGCGCCGGAACGGTAGAGGTCGCCGCCCTCGTCGACGCAGAAGACCAGCCAGTTGTCGACGGCCGGATCGTAGAAGGCGGACAGGTCGAAGGGCGCCGCGCCCGGACAGGGCAGGCCGTCCTTCTCCCACTGCTCGCCGGCGAAGTAGTACAACTGGCCCCGGGCGTCGAGGAGATAAACCA
Source organism: Candidatus Coatesbacteria bacterium (assembly GCA_014728225.1). Classification (NCBI taxonomy): domain Bacteria; phylum Candidatus Coatesiibacteriota; species Candidatus Coatesiibacteriota bacterium. Next base: position 9,628 of record WJLX01000102.1, read on the forward strand.
TGTAGTCGTCCATCTGGCTGTCGTAGAAGCCCGAAACCTTGTAGGGACCGGGTCCCTTGAGGGGCTGGCCGACGGCGTTCCACTCCGTGGCGCCGGACTGGTAGAGCTGGCCCTTGGCGTCTACGGCCACGACGATCCACTCGTCGGCGATGGTATCGTAGAAGGCGGTCAGGTCATAGGGGCCTTCGCCCTGACAGGGCTTGCCGTCCTCCCGCCACTCGCCGTCGGCGAAGACGTAGAGCTGGCCGTCGGCGTTGTCGACGACGTAGAGCAGGTAGTCGTCCATCTGGACGTCGTAGAAGATATCGAAGGCGTAGGCGTTGCCGCCGGTCGGCGCCGAGGGAGCATCTTCCTCGGCGTCTTCTGCGGCCTCCCCGCCGTCCTCTTCTTCGTCGGACTCCCGCTGCTCGGTCTCCTCGGCGTCGTCTCCAGCGTCCTCGTCCCCGCAGCCCAGGATCAGGCCCAGGCTGAGGGCGAAGACGAGCGCCAGCAGCATGATCAGGGTTTTTCGCATCCAGTCCTCCTTAATGGGTGGCTGTCGTCTGTCGGGCATCCAGCCCGCGCTCCGCCGCCCGCTTTGTCGCGCGGGACGACGGCCTCAACGAAACACTTGACCGGGGGTGCGCGACGGGTCTCCCCCCCGCCGCTCCGGCTCCCCCGCCGAAAACAGGTTCCAGCTACGATGAAGGCTTGTATTTGAACAGCCGAACAACCCCCGCGTTGGCGAACCCGGCCGCTGAGGGCGGGTGTTGCCGGATCCTCGTGAACGAGGCCGCTTGGGTGGCGGCGCGAGCAGCGGTTTGACGGGCCGCTGGTGCCGTTTGGTCCAGCGGCGGCTACTAGGGGCTGATCTCGATGATCATAGTTCCAGGCAACGGTGTGGGAGTCAGCCCCGACCGGCGCAAAGGCCCGCGCCCGGTGAGGTAGCAGCGGCGACTGTCATCAGTATAGCCCCTGGCGGCGGCGTTGACCAGCCTCCTCGTCGCGCCGCAGGCTCTCCTCGCCCGGTTCCTCCATCCCCGCGGCGAAGAAGCGCCCCTCCCAGCCGTAGTCCGTGGCCTCGTAGCAGGCCACCGCCGGACGACCCGCCAGCTTGAAGGCCACCACCAGGGCCTCCCCCAGGCGGATGCCCTCGCCGGCCTGACAACCCTCTTCCCCCAGCAGGTCCCAGCTCACCGCGGCGATCCCCGGCTGGGCGTCGGGCACGGCGCCGATGAACACCCGGCCGCCGAGCCACTCGCCCCCGGGCCGCCGACGACGAACGCCGTACTCCCGGTTGCCGCCGACCTCGACCGGCCGGGGCGCCGGGACCGGCGCGCCCATCGTCTCCGAGCCGTAAGCCAGCCCGTTGGACCAGATCCCGGCCAGGCCGTCGTCGCCCACCCGCAGCACCTCGACGACGATCTGGTCGCCGTCGGTGACCACGGCGCCGATCAGGTACCCGGCGAAGGGGATGCCGTAGCCGTAGAGCAGACGCTCCCCGGCGAAGTACCAGTCCAGATGCAACACCCCGGGCCGGAACTCGCTCAGCGCCAAGCGGGCGCTGTAGGTCGTGCCGTCGGGGTTGAGGCCGGTAAGCTCCCAGCTGCCGACGCCCGCCGCCGGGGCGGACATGGACGCCGACAGCAGGATCAGGACGAGGAGGCGTCGGGTCATGGTTGACGCAATCGGGATGCGGGAGGGGGCGGTGCGCGGCGTATGGGCCTACTCGGCGACGGTCAGCGACTCCGTGCCCAGGCCCGGGGCGCCGTCGGCGTACCAGGCGCCGGACCAGGTACCGTCGGCGTTCTCGGAGTAGTACTGGACGGTCAGCTCGAGGCCGAGCTGGTAGACGACGATGATTTGGTCACCCAGGTAGAGCGCCCGGCCCTGATAGCTCTCGGCGCCGGTGTGCTGGGTCATCATCACCCCGCGCTCCGGGCCGCCGCCGAAGACGGCCACGTTGAGGTAGCCGGAGTAGGCGCTGCCGTCGGGGTTCTGCCCGCTGAAGTCCAGCTTGGTCGGCAGGTCCCACTCGAGGGCCGCGGGCGCCGCCGGGGCCTCGCCCATCGTCTCGGTGCCGGACTCGAAGCCGTTGGTCCAGATGCCGGCCAGACCGGCGTCGCTCATCCGGTAGGCGCCGACGTAGTGCTGGAGCGTCGCCGGGGCGTAGCCCACCGCCAGCAGATCCTCACCGCAGGGCACACCGTAGCCGCTGAAGACTTCTTCGCCCTCGGCGGTCTCCCAGGTCATCCGGTAGCAGTCGCCGCCGCTCAGCGGCCGCAGCGATACCGTATAGGCGGTCTCCACGCCCCCGGCGTCGATCTGGACGGACTCGTAGCTCAGCGTCTCGCCGTCGTCGTCGCAACCGACGAGGAGCAAGGGGAGCAGCAGCAGGGGGATCAGCGCCCGGGACGGGTTCACCGCTTGGCCTCCTCAGATAATCGCTCGGGTGGTCATTGCGCCGGACGAGCGCCGGTTGCGGTTATTTCTTCGTCGTCAGCTCGCGCTCGTTGCGCGGCTCGAACACCGTACGCAGGGCCAGGCCGGTGTAGCTGCCCTCGTCCTCGGCCACCCGTTCCGGGGTGCCCTGGGCGATGATCCGCCCGCCGTCCTCGCCGCCCTCGGGCCCCAGGTCGACGATGTAGTCGGCGTTCTTGATCACCTCGAGGTTGTGCTCGATGACCACGACGCTGTTACCGTTGTCGACGAAGGTCTGCAGCACGGAGAGCAGCTTGGCGATGTCGGCGAAGTGCAGCCCCGTGGTCGGCTCGTCGAGGATGTAGACGGTCTTGCCCGTCGAGCGCTTGGTCAGCTCGCGGGCCAGCTTGACCCGTTGGGCCTCGCCGCCGGAGAGGGTGGTCGCCGGCTGGCCGAGCTTGACGTAGTCCAGGCCGACGTTGGAGAGCGTCTCCAGCATCCGGCTGATCTGGGGCACGTTGGCGAACAGCTCGAGGGCCTCGGAGACGTCCATCTCCAGGACGTCGGAGATGTTGTGGCCCCGGTAGCGCACGCTCAGCGTCTCCTTGTTGTAGCGTCGGCCGTTGCAGACGTCGCAGGTGACGTAGACGTCGGGCAGGAAGTGCATCTCGATCTTGATGATCCCCTCGCCCTGGCAGTTCTCGCAGCGCCCGCCGCGGACGTTGAAGCTGAAGCGTCCGGGGGAGTAGCCGCGGACTTTGGCCGCCGGCAACTGGGCGAACAGGCGGCGGATGTGGTCGAAGACCTTGATGTAGGTGGCGGGGTTGGAGCGCGGGGTGCGGCCGATGGGGCTCTGGTCGATGTCGATGACCTTGTCGACGTGCTGGACGCCGCTGAGCTTCTCGTAGGGTCCGGCGTGCATCCGGCTGCGCCGCAGGGCCGAGGCCAGGGCCGGGTAGAGGGTCTCGTTGATCAGGGAGCTCTTGCCCGAGCCCGAGACACCGGTGACACAGGTGAAGGTGCCCAAAGGGATGCGCAGATCGACGTGCTTGAGGTTGTGGAAGGTGGCTCCGCTGAGCTCGAGGTAGTTGCCGTTGCCGCGGCGGCGGCGCTTGGGTATCGGGATCGACAAATCACCCTTGAGGTAACGCCCGGTCAGCGAGCGCGGGTTGTCCATCACCGCTTGCGGCGTGCCCTGGGCCACGACGCGCCCACCGAGGTGGCCGGCGCCGGGGCCGAAGTCGACGAGCTGGTCGGCGGCGCGCATGGTGTCCTCGTCATGCTCGACGACGAGAACGGTGTTGCCCAGATCGCGCAGGTCGGTCAGGGTGCGGATCAGCTTGGCGTTGTCGCGGTGGTGCAGGCCGATCGAGGGCTCGTCGAGGATGTAGAGCACACCGACCAGCCCGCAGCCGATCTGCGAGGCCAGCCGGATACGCTGGGATTCGCCGCCGGAGAGGGTCGGCGCCGAGCGGTTGAGCGTCAGGTAGTAGAGACCGACGTTGACCAGGAACTCCAGCCGGGCCCGGACCTCCTTGAGCAGCTCGTCGGCGATCCGGTGCTCGGTGTCGTCGAGTTCCAGTCGATCGAAGAAACGCAGCAACTCGGCGGTGGACAGCTCCCCCAGCTCGTGGATGCTGTAGTCGTCAATGGTCACCGCCAGGGCTTCGGGCCGCAGCTTCTTGCCGCCGCAGTTCCGGCAGGGCTGGCTGGTGAAGAAACGGCTGTAGAAGTGGCGCGCCGAATCGGATTTGGTCTCCCGGTGCAGGCGCTTGAGGTTGTCGATCACCCCGGCGTAGGTGTGGGTGCTCGAACCGGAGCCGTGCTTGTACTCCCAGGTGAACTCGATTTCCTCGTCGCCGGAGCCGTTGAGGACGACGTCGCGGGCCTCCTCGGAGAGCTCCTCCCAGGGCGTGTCCAGGGAGAAACCGTAGTGCCGGGCCAGGGACTCCAGCCGGGCCAGGCGCCAGCTCTTGCGGTCGTCGATCTTGCCCCAGACCGCCACGGCGCCGTCGCGGATCGAGAGCTCCGGATCGGGCACCACCAGCTCGGGATCGACCTCCAGGGTCGAGCCCAGCCCGCCGCAGGAGGGACACATCCCCTGCGGGCTGTTGAAGGAGAACATCTGCGGGGTCAGCTCGGGGAAGGAGACCCCGCAGACGCTGCAGGCGTTGTGCTCGCTGAACAGGGCGACGCCGTCGTCGTCGAACTGGGGGCCGCCCTCGCTTTCCTCGGCTCCGTCTTCTTTCTCCGAATCGGCCAGCCGGGCCACCGCGGCGGCGACGGCGCCGGAGAGGTCACCGTTGCCTTCGCGGCGTACCAACTGGATGGCCAGCAGGCCCTCGGCCAGGCGCAGGGCCGTCTCGACCGAATCGGTCAGCCGGGGCCGGATGCGTTCACTGGCGATCAGTCGGTCGACGACGACATCGATGTCGTGGTGCCGCTTCTTGTCCAGGTTCTGCAGGGTCGAGATCTCGGTCAGCTCGCCGTCGATGATCGCCCGGATGAAGCCCTGCTGGCGCAGGCTCTCCAGCAGGTTCTTGAACTCGCCCTTGCGGTTGCGGACCACGGGGGCGTTGACCATGAAGCGCGTCCCGGCGGGCAGCTTCATGATCTCCTCGACGATCTGCTCGGCGGTCTGCGAGCCGATGGGCCGGCCGCACTTGGGGCAGTGGGGACGACCGATGCGGGCGAACAGCACCCGCAGGAAGTCGTGGATCTCGGTGATCGTGCCCACCGTCGAGCGCGGATTACGGTTGGTGGCCTTCTGCTGGATGCTGATCGTCGGCGACAGGCCGACGATCTGGTCCACCCGGGGCTTCTCCATCTGGCCCAGAAACTGGCGGGCGTAGCTGGAGAGACTCTCGATATAGCGCCGCTGACCCTCGGCGTAGAGGGTGTCGAAGGCCAGGGAGCTCTTGCCCGAGCCCGAAACGCCGGTGAAGACGATCAGCTGGTCCCGGGGCAGCTCCAGGTCGATGGAGCGCAGGTTGTGCTCACGGGCGCCGGTGATGATGATTTTGTCCATCGTGATCAGGGGGTTTCGCTGAGTCTGGGGGCGGTTGACGTGGACTGTGCGAGGAGTTCGGTTCGGGGACGGCGTTTCCCCAGGTCGGCTCCGTCCGGACAGGTGCGCTGCTCCGCAGCCGAACAGCAGCCACACCGGAGGAAAACAACGACGGTGGTCAGGTATTCAAGCTGTTAATCTATAATAAAACAAACGGCCAGTCAAGGCATACCGTTGCATAACGGCGCCGCCGGCCCGCTCGCCCACCGCGGCGACCACCGGCGGGAGACCGGGCGGCGCAATGCCCCCGGAAGGCCCCGGAACCGGCACGGTTTTTGCATCTCGACGACCGTTGCCGACGACGATAGCGGTTCGTCTCCGCAAAAAC
>WJLX01000103.1 GCA_014728225.1 Candidatus Coatesbacteria bacterium
AGGCATCTCCGTCGGCTACTCCCCCAACGCCAAACTCGGTCTGGACTCCGGGCTCAAGGCCGGCCCCCTGGGAGCCATCGCCGTCGACGAGTACCTGCGGACCTCGGCCGAGGGCGTCTTCGCCGTCGGTGACTGCTGCGAACGCGTCCACTTCGCCACCCGACGCCCGGCGCCGATCATGCTGGCCAGCACCTCGACGTCCGAAGCACGGCTGGCCGGAGCCAACCTCTTCGAACTCAACATCTTCCGCAGCGTCCCCGGCACCATCGCCATCTTCTCCACCGCCTACGGCGGGCGGGCCTTCGCCGCCGCCGGCATCACCGAGCGCGAGGCCGCCCGCGAGGGCTTCGAACTGGTCACCGCCACCGCCGTCAGTCCCGACCACCACCCCGGAACCCTGCCCGGCACCGTCAAGCAGAAGGTCAAGCTGATCGCCATGCGCTCGTCGGGCAATATCCTCGGCGCCCAGGCCTCCGGCGGCACCAGCGTCGGCGAGCTAATCAACATGCTCGGTCTGGCCATCCAGAACCACCTGACGGCCAGCGATCTGCTGACGGCCCAGATCGGCACCCACCCCCTGCTCACCGCCCCGCCGACCACCTACCCGGTCACCAAGGCCGCCGAGCAGATTGTCCGCCGCACCGTCTGCAGCTGACTGCGCTCAAACGAACCACGACCACCGGGGACGCCCTGCGGCGTCCCCGGTGCCCTTTATCATCAACGCTTCCCCGGCCCGGAAAAACAGCCCGACACCCCGACCGGCTGAACGGCTCATCCGACAAGCCGGAACTGGCACGGTTCTTGCATCTCGGCGACCGTTAGGACGTCTGATAACGGTCCGCCTTCGCAAGAACCGTGCCAGTTCCGGCGTCGCGCTGAGACGTTGTCGGAGGCCCGTTAGCCGGGGCTGTTTTTCCGGGCCGGTGTTTTATGCGCCGGCGGAGTGCGGTAGGCGGTAACTGAGGGCGACGGCGGCCAGCATCACCCCGCCGGCGGTGAGGTACAGCCCGTCGTAGCCCAGCCAGGCGACGACGGGGGCGGCGACGAGGGGCGCAACGAACTGGCCGAGGTAGAGGGCCGTCGTCGATCCGCCCAGGACCCGGCCGCGGTGGTCCCGCAGGGCCCGGGCCAGCAGGGCGGCGTTGAGGTTGGGCAGAAAGAGGCCCATTCCCAATCCGGCGATCACCAGGGCGATCACGGCGACGACATAGCCGCCGGCCAGGCCGAGGAGAATGTAGCCGCCGCCCATCAGGGCGAAGTTGAGCCGGAAGACGCCGCGGGTGCTGCCGCGGTCCTTTAGTCGACGGTAGAGCAGGGAGCCCACGGCGGAGAAGACGGTCATCAGGGCCACGGCGATGCCGACGGGGGCGTTGGTCTCGATACCCAGCTCACGCAGGTAGAAGGCGATCTGCGTCGGCACCAGGTAGAAGGCCAGCATACCGCCCAGAGCCAGGGCGTAGTAGGGCAGCAGCGGCTTCCAGCGCAGAGCGGTTGGCGGCTTTCCGCTGGTGGTTTGCCGGGCGTCGGGTGGGGCGTCGCGCACGGTCAACAGGATCCCGGGCAGGACGACCAGGGCGAAGAGATAGACCAGGAAGGGGTGGCGCCAACTGACGTCGGCCAGCACCCCGCCGGTCAGCAGGAACAACACCCCGCCGACGGCCGTCGCCGCGCCCTGCAGGCCGAGGAAGCGTTCCAGCCCCAGGCCGTCGAAGTGGTCGCCGATCAGGGTGGTGCAGCCGGTCATCGTCCCGGCGACGGCGATCCCCAGACAGGCCCGGCTGACCAGGATCAGCCCCAGGCTTTCCAGCCAGTAGCCGGCGGAGCCGGCGGCGGTGTAGAGCAGCACGGCGACGAGGAGGACGGGACGGCGGCCCCAGCGATCCAGCAGCCAACCCGCCGCCGACCCCCCCAGGGCGATGAACAGCGCCGGCAGGCTCAGGGCCAGCTTGACCAGCAGGTCGGCCCGGGGCACCGTAGCGAAGGCCGCCTCCATCGCCGGCAGGGCCGGGGTGATCGTCGCCCCGGCCATCACCGTCAGCGTCGAGCCGGCCAGGATGGTCAGGTTGCGCAGGCGGGTCCGGCCTTCGCCGCTCATTGGTAGCTCCCTCGTTCATCGTCGCCGCGCAGCAGGGCCGCAGTACCGAGGAATAGCTCCCGGGCCAGGCCGTAGACGGGCAGGTAGACCCGGGAACGGTAGCCGTACTCCAGTGTCTGGCGGCCGACGAGGGCGCCGACGGCCAGGATGGCCGGCGGGATCACCAACAGCTTGAAGAGCAAGCCCAGACCGAGGATCGCCCCCCAGGCCGCGCCGATGGTCAGGGCGGCGAGGGCCGGGCCATTGACCAGGGCGGCCCAGCGCCGGACCAGGGCTCCGGGGTGGGGGCCGCGGTTGGCGAGGGTATCGGCCGTCTCGGCGACGAGTTCCCGCCGCAACCCGGTTGGGTCGGCGACGGGCCGCCGCCGTCCCACCAGGGCGCAGCGCCCCCGCAGGTAATGGACCCGCTGCCGGGCCACCCCCAGGCGGCGCAGCGTCCGGGCCGGGCTCGCCGAGCGGAAACCGGCGCGGACGGCGCAGGGATCGCCCAGAATACTCGCCGGAGACCCGAGGCGGGCCTCACAGCGGACCAGCGGGCGGCGCAGTCCCTGATGAAGGGACTCCAGTCGGGCCAGGCCGGCGGCCCGCGGTCCGCCGGCTGTTTCATCTTCCTCGGGGGGCGGCAGCAGGCGCCCCACACTCATACCGACGACGGGATCGGCCAGGGGTTCGAGCAGGCGCTCGACGCCGCCCGGGGTCAAGCGCCCCCGCCGACCGGGATAGATCAACACGGCGGCCTCCGTCGCCGCCGGGTCCCGAACGACGCTGAAGCCGGCGTCGCGCAGCTCCGCGGCTTGAGTGCCGACGTCGACGCCGGGTTTGTTATCCGGCTCGATGACGACGGCGCAGTCCGCGAAGGTCAACGGCTTGAGTACGCGCGGCTGTTCGTGGCGCTTCGACAAACCCGCCGCCCACACCAACAGGGGGTAGAGGACGAGGGACGGCGCCAGCAGGGCGGCGCCGATCAGCACGAGCAGCAGGGGCGTACTCACGAGCCCTCGGGGTCGACGGCGGCGGCGCGGGCCTCCCGGGTGGCCCGGCGGGCCGCGTTGTGCTCGGCCAGGGTGCGGCTGAAGGTGTGGGTGCCGTCGCCGTTGGAAACGAAGAACAGGTAATCGTGCTCGGCGGGCTCGAGGGCCGC
>WJLX01000104.1 GCA_014728225.1 Candidatus Coatesbacteria bacterium
GCTTGCCACCATTCGGTCATGAGTGAATTATCTGCTTTCTTTAGACTGGTGTTCTTGAACAGCCTTTAGCTTATCATAAAGATCATCTAGGCCCCTGTGTCCGATTGTAATAGAGGTTGTTGGTTTCTTGTTATGTATAAAATTCATATAGTAGTTTTTTCCATTTGGGAAATATGAGTCAATTATCAGCGCTGTTTTATGAGCTAAATTATCCGAAATACAGTATTTAGCTTTTGTATACGTCTCACTTATTGCAATATGGGACTTGAGCAGCTCATTTATCGGGGGCTCTTCTATTATTTTATGCTTATTATTAAGCTTGTAGTATTCTCGCTTTTCAGTATCCGACCATTTTCTTAGAACCAAAGGAGTTCTATTAGATATGTTTTGTAGGATGCCCATTGCAGATACAAGCACCCATTCCATCACGTTAATAATCGGATATATTTGTTTAGTTGTTGCATATTCTTTATTTCTTATTATATTAACATACTTCTCTCTTTCCTTTAAGGCTTTTCCCCATTCGATATGTACTCTCCATGATGAAATAGGAAAGCTAGAATCAAAGAGTATACACCCACGTAAGCTAAATACATATTGATCAATGCTGCTTATTAAGGTTATTATAGTATTTGTAGCGATCATGTCATTTTCTTTGTTGTCTACTATTAATGTTCTATAGCGGAGTAATTGAGAATAATGAAGTTGAGATTCTTTGTAAATATTAGATAAATCGTTTATTATTAAATTTTTAAATTGCTGGTTGTTTTCGTTTTGGTATTTCTTGATAGAATAAAGAAGCGCTAGCACAGCCGCAAGTGATGAAATGCCAGCGAAAATGGATGCTTCGTTCATCTAGAATCACCTATACTTAAGTTTGATTATATATTGATAGTCTAAGAGTCAAGGTAAGCATAAAAACCATCTTTACTTCTTTGTGGGTAAGAATGGCGGGGTCGGAGACCCCGCGCTACAGGCCATCGAGAAAGCGCAATCAACACCACTTCATTACAGTCATGCACGGCGTGGGGCGGAGCCCCCGCGCTACGTTTGTCGGTACAATCTGCCGATAGTGTTTGATCCGCAAGGTGATGATGATAACGGCATTCCACGTAGGGCGGACCCTCTGCGGTCCGCCGCTGCGGGGGGCGGAGCCCCCGCGCTACTCTCCCCTAGCGGAGCCCCCGCGCTACTCTCCCCTACCTGTAGATCTCGAGATGCACCACGGGGTCCAGGCCGTCGGCCTCGTCGAGGTACTTGGCCGAGAGTTCGGCGTTCCAGCCGCCGCCGGACCAGCAGTCGAACCGGGGACCGCCGGTGGCGGACTTGGGCCCCATGAGTTCGGTCAGCTTCTCGGAGAGCTCGATCAGCACCGCGCTCCAGGAGTCGCCGGGGCAGCGGCGGTTGTATTCGACGGACAGCAGCTCGCCCTTGTCGTCGAAGCAGTAGGCGACGTCCTCGATATCGTCCTTCTCGCCCCACAGGCACCACTCGTCCCCGGTAAGCTTCCAGCCGTCGTTCTCGAGGTACTCGCGGTACTCGGCGCGGGAGTCGGTCAGGTTCATCCCGGGCAGGACGGGGTCTTCGAGCTCGAGGGCGGGAGCGCCCGCGGCCGTAGCCAGGGAGACGATCAGGAGGAGCAGAACGGCGGTACGGCGCATCGGGGCTCCTTTTAGCAGGCGAAGACGACGAAGCCGAAGCTGAGTTGGGCCAGGTAGTAGAGGATCAGCACCAGGACCTCGGGCAGGCGGCCCTCGTGGCGGGGCAGCTTGTCGCGCTCGAAGACGCCGACGGCCAGCAGGGCGTCGGAGAGCCAGAAGGCGGCGGCGCCGACGGTCACCGGCAGCAGGACGCCGAGAGACTCGCAGGAACCGAACCACAGCCCGAGCATGGCGGCGACCATGGCGCTCAGAGCCAGGACGTAAACGGCGACGGGGATCCGGTAGCCGGTCATCCCGCGCCAGAGCAGGAGGTAGAGCAGGACTCCCGGGGCCAGGGCCGCGCCGAACAGCCACCAGGGGAAGGCGCCGAACTCGAGCAGCACGGCCAGCAGGTAGGCGACATGGCAGAGCAGGAAGGCGGCCAGACCGGCCATGAACAACCCCTTGCGGCGGGGGTCGTCCTCGTCGGCGTAGTAGTAGCGGGCCAGCAGGTGGTCGCCGACGGCGGCCAGCAGCAGGCCGACGGTCAGCCAGAGGGTGAAGTCGGGCAGGGGGCTGTCGGCGAGGGACAGCCCCACCAGGAGCGCGATCAGCAGGGTGGCGCCGGTCTTGACCCAGGTGTGGGCGCGGCTTTCGAGCCCCGCCGTGGCCACGGCGGCGACGGCGGCCGCGCCGGCGGCGAGGAAGAGAACCGTCTGCATGGCGAGCCTTCCGGGTCGTTACGTTTATTAACTTTAGCCCCCCGGGGCGGGATAGTCAACTGTGGGAAGCGTTTTTCATCACGAGGGACTTGCCGGTCGGTCGTCATGCTGCTACAATGTATCTAACAGATATACAGAGCAAAGGGGGGCCGTGCGCATCCGTCGCTTCGAGAAAACCGATATACCCTTCGCCGTCGGGCTGGGCAACCTGATCTACCCCTTCAGCCCGCGCAACGTCGAGCTGGTCACCCGGGAGCACGAACGCCGCCGCTACCGCGTCGACCGCTACCACGAGGACTTCATCGGCGAGGTCGACGGCGCTCCCGCCGCCCGCCTGCAACTGGTGCATAACGAGCTGGCCGGCGAGCCCGGCACCTTCAACATCTCCATCGTCGTCGATCCCGCCCACCGGGGGCGGGGCTGCGGGCGCGAGCTGTGGGAGCTGGCCCGGCGACGCCTGAAACTGCTCGACTGGCACCGGCTGACCGCCTCCGTCGCCGCCGACCAGCGGGCCGCCCGGGACTGGCTGGAGCGCCTGGGCTTCGCCTGCGTCCACGAGGACCGCTTCTTCCGCCTGCGGCTGGCCGACTATCAGCGCCCGGCGGATTACGACGAACGCCTGGCCCGCGTCGCCGACCAGGGGATCGAGCTGGTCTACATCGGCGGGATCGACGACCTCGACGAGCGGACCAAACGCCGCAAACTCTGGGACATCTGGAGCTCCTGCGAGGCCGACGTGCCCCACGGGATGGAGTACGAGCGGATGCCCTACGAGCACTGGAAGCGGATGGTCGACAACCCCGTCTACGACCTCGACGGCATGCTGGTGGCCCGCGACGGCGACGACTTCGTCGGCGTCACCGGGCTGATCTACCCCGGCGGACGGGCCCTGCCCGGCTTCGTCATCATCACCGGAGTCAGACCCGCCTACCGCCGCCGAGGCATCGCCACGGCGCTGAAGTACAGGGATATGGATGGCGCCGCGCAACGCGGCGTCGCCGAGCTGATCACCGGCAACGCCGTCGGCAACGAGGGCGTCCTGCGGATCAACCTGCGCCTGGGCTTCCAACACCTGCCCAGCAACCTGACCTACCTGCTGCGCCGGGAGGATTGAGCGACCCGACGGGTGCGGCGGCGCGATAACGCAGGCGCCGGCGCGCTTGTTGCCCGCGGCCGCCCCGGTTTTGCGCCGGGGCGGCCGCGGTGTGCAAGAAGCGTGACGGCGCCGGATCAGTCGCCGAAGTACAGCTCGACCTCCAGCCGCTGACCCCGCTCCGCCGTCTCCTGGTAGACGGCGACGCCGGAGTCAGGCGAGTGCTCGGGCCAGGCGCGATAGTAGTTGTGCTCGGCGTCCTCCCAGTCCTCGCCCGGTCCCCAGAGTTCGCTCAGGTGGTCGAAGATCCGCTGGGCGCGCTCTTTGAGCCGGTGGGCCTCGCTGTGGCCGCGAACGTGGAGGTCGTAGCTGTAGAACATTTCCCGCAGTCGGCCGTCGGCGAAGCTGTAGACGACCAGTTCCGTGCCGACGCCGTCTCCGTGGTAGGCGCCGAACTCGTCGGGGGCGTCCTGGAAGGTCGTCCAGCCGGCGTCGACGAGCTTATCGGCCAGGGCGACGACGTCGAAACCCTCGACGGGCAGCTCGAAGAGCGGCTCGGTCACCGGCTGAGCCGCGGTCGCGACGATGGGGAGGCACATGATCAGGGATAGCAGAGGGCGCATGGTTTACTCATTCGCTTCGGGCCAGTCGATGGTCAGCTCGACGCAGCGGCGGCCGTCCACCGTGCTGAAGGCCAGGTGCAGGTCAGCGTAAGACGTCGTCCAGTGATACTCGCCGTCGCCGGTGTAACCATCCGTGTAGTAGAGCTCACGGATGCGCGCCGCCCAGTCGGCGACGACGGCCTCCGCGTCCTCGTCGGGTTCCAGGGGCCGCCGGTACTCGATCAGCACAGTTTCGTCGCCGACGAAGTGGTAGCGCAGCTCCTCCTCGCCGCGGCGTCCGATGATCAGCCCCTCGCTCTCGGCGAGCAGTACGAAGCCGTTGTCCTCGAAGCCCCGCAGCACTCCGACTGGGCTGAGCTTGCCCAGGGGGGAATCGACGAGGAAGGGATCGCTGACCCAGGTCATCGCGGCGGCGGTACCGACCAGCAGCAGCATCGACAGCATAAGATACACCTTGGTTTTCATGCGGCGCCTCCGGCGTGATCGAGGGGCGGAAAACTAATCCAGGGCGAGGAAGCTCAGCTCGCAGCGCAGCACCGTCTCACCCTCGACGGTGTTGCCCAGATAGACGAGGGAGTCCGGTTCCTCCCGCGGTCCCCAGTGGTAGAGGAGCCCGCTGTCACCGACCACCTGATTACCGTCGCCCAGCAGCTCCCGGCAGTCGCCGACCAGGCGCTTGTAGCGCGAGGCCACGGCCAGCCAGCGCAGCTCGCTGAGCAGGGGTGAGCTGCGCACGAAGCGCATCCCGACGATGTCCGCGGTCAGCGCTCCGGAGCCGTCGAGGGCCGGCCGGGAGACCAGGTGGTACGCCAGCTCCTCCGTCCGTTCGCCAACCTCGCGACGGGCCTGGATGTACTCCTCGCGACCCTCGATAATCTCCCAGCCCTCGAGTTGCAGGGAGAAGATCAGGGTGTCGACATCGACGCCGAAGAGCGGGATGCCGCGGACGGGCTCGCTGTAGACGCTGTGGAGGAAGTCCAACGCTCCCGCCGCGGGGACCGCGCCGAGAACGAGGACGATCAGCAGTACGCTTATGGAGTGTTTCATGGGGCCTCGGCTCGGGATGAGGTTAATCCAGTATAGCCGGACCGGGGTCATATTACCGGTTGGGGCGTCAGCCGAGCAATTCGCGCAGGGCGCCGGCGATGCCGGCGGCGTCCAGGCCCAGCTCGGCGCGCAGTTCGGCCTGGGTGCCCTGGGTGACGAAGCGGTCGGGGATGCCCAGACGCCGGAACTCGATCCGGGCGGGGAGTTCGGGGCGCCGCTCGTTGAAGTGCTCCAGCACGGCCGCACCGAAGCCCCCGGCGAGGACGTTCTCCTCGACGGTCAGCAGCCGTCCGGTCCGCTCGGTCCACTCGGCGATCAACTCGCCGTCGAGGGGTTTGAGCCAACGGGCGTTAATCACCGCTACAGAAAGACCGTCCCGCTCCAGCTCCTCGGCGGCCTCGAGGGCCGGTGCGACCGTCGAGCCGAGGGCGGCGACGACGGCGTCGTTGCCTTCGCGCAGCAGTTCGCCCCGGCCGAGGGGCAGCTCGCGCAGCGGACCGGAGCGGTCGACGCCGCGACCCTTGCCCCGGGGGTAGCGCAGGGCGAAGGGACCGTCGTGACGGCAACCCGTGTAGAGCAGGTGGCGCAGCTCGTCCTCATCGGCCGGGGCGCAGACCGTCATGTTGGGCATCGAGCGCAGGTAGGAGAGGTCGAAGACGCCGTGGTGCGTCGGGCCGTCGGCGCCGACCAGGCCGCCGCGGTCCAAAGCGAAGACCACCGGCAGGTTCATCAGGCAGACGTCGATCAGCACCTGGTCGTAGGCCCGCTGGAGGAAGGTGGAGTAGATCGCCAGCACGGGCTTCTTGCCCGCGATCGCCAACCCGCCCGCCAGGCTGACGGCGTGCTGCTCGGCGATGCCGACGTCGATGAACTGCTCCGGCAGGGCCTCGGCCAGGATGACCGTGCCGGTGCCGTCGGGCATGGCGGCGGTGATGCCGACGACGTCGCCGTCGGCGGCGGCGACTTCGGTCAGCGTGCAGCCGAAGACCTCGGTGTAGGTCGGTACCTCCCCGGACGTCGGACAGCGACCCGTCGCCACGTCGAAGCGGCCCAGCCCGTGGAACTTGGTCGCGTCGCGCTCGGCCGGCTTGTAACCCTTGCCCTTCTGGGTATGGACGTGGAGCAGCACGGGGCGCTCGACGTCGCGCACCTGTTTGAGCGTCCCCACCAGCTTGGGCAGGTCGTGGCCGTCGATGGGGCCGAAGTAGAGGAAGCCCATCTCCTCGAAGATCATCCCCGGGGTGACCATGTTCTTCAGGCCCTCTTCCAGCTTGCGCGCCAGAGTGAAGATTCCCATCCCCACCCCAGGGATTTTCTTGACGACCTCCCGAACCTGCTTGCGCAGCGACAGATAACTGCGCGTGGTCATCATCCGGTTGAGGTAGTTGCTCAGCGCGCCGACGCTCTTGGAGATCGACATCTTGTTGTCGTTGAGCACCACCAGGAAGGGGAACTTCTGCTGCCCGGCGTGGTTGAGCGCCTCGAAGGACATCCCGCCGGTCAGCGAGCCGTCACCGACCACGGCGCAGACCCGGTACTCGTCCTCGCGCTCCCGGGCCAAAGCCATTCCCAGGGCCGCCGAGATGGCCGTCGAGGCGTGGCCCACGGCGTAGGTGTCGTAGGGCGACTCCGCGGGCTTGGGGAAACCGGAGATGCCACCGTACTGGCGGATGGTCCGCAGCTTGTCGCGCCTACCGGTCAGTACCTTGTGGGCGTAAGCCTGGTGACCGACGTCCCAGACCAGCTTGTCCCGCGGCGTCGTCAGGGCGTAGTGCAGGGCGATGGTCAGTTCCAGGGCGCCCAGGCTGGGGGCCAGGTGGCCCCCGGTCTGCGAGACCGTTTCGATGATGAAGCGCCGCAACTCGCCGGCCAGCTCCGCGAGCTCGAACATGTTCAACCGGCGCAGGTCCGCCGGGAAATCGATCTGTTTCAGCAAGCGGTAATCTTCGTCCATGGGGATCCCAGCTTCCGAAGGGGGATATCGGCTGCGGCGGCGACCTCGGCAAGACCGTTGTTACGGCTCGAGGCTCCCGCCGGCCGGAACCGGCACGGTTTTTGCATCTCGGCGCCCGTTAAGCCCGGCCGGTAACGGTCCGCCTCCGCAAAAACCGTGCCGGTTCCGGCCGGCCTGGGGGTGACTGAGCCGGTCGAGGTCGGCCGCCGCCTTGCCGGGGTCGCCGTCGGGGGGTTCAGCAGAGGAAACGCGGCTCAGCGGCGGCGGGTTCCCCGGCGGGGGATCAGGCGGGTGATCTCGCCGAGCTCGCGAACGCCGAGGAGTTTGGCCGCGCCGAAATAGATCCCGGCGCCCAGCAGGACCCCGACGGCGCCGCCGAGGAGCTTTTCGCCCAGCAGGGCCGTGGCGGGATCGAAGGCGATCCAGCGCAGGTAGAAGAACAGTCCGGCGCCCATCGCCACGGCGGCGCCGAGGATGCGCAGGCCGCTGTTGAGGATGCTGCGCAGGCCCAGGGGTCCCATCCGGCGGCGCAGGATCACCAGCAGGATGCCCCAGTTGACGAAGGCGGCGGCGGCGCTGGCCAGGGCCAGGCCGCCCTGCTCCATCGACCACATCAGCGCCAGGTCGCCGCCGACATTGACGACCACGGCGACGGCGGCGGCGATCACCGGCGTCTTGGTGTCCTTCTGGGCGTAGAAGACGGGCACGGTGACGTGGACGCCGATGTAGGCCGTCAGGCCCAGGGCGTAGAACAGCAGGGCCCAGGCGGCCTCAGCCGTGGCGGCGGCGGTGAAGGCCCCGCGCTGGAAGAACAGGGCGATCAGCGGCTCGCGCAGCACCACCAGGCCGACGGTCGCCGGCACGGCGACGAACAGGGCCAGGCGGACGGCGTCGTTGAAGGTGTCACGCAGGGGTCCCCAGTCGCGCTTGGCGGCGTAGCTGGACAGCGCGGGCAGGACGGCGGTGGCCATCGCGATGCCGAAGACGCCCAGGGGAAATTGCAGCAGACGCTCGGAGTAGTTGAGGGCGCTGATGGTGCCCTCGCCGAGCAGGCTGGCCAGGGCGTTGTCGACCAGCAGGTTGATCCGGGTGACGGCCAGGCCGAACAGCGCCGGGACCATCAGCTTCATCACCTTGCGCAGGCCGGGGTGGCGGAAGTCCAGGCGCGGTTTCCAGCGCCAGCCCAGCCCGCGCGTCCCCGCGCCGAGGACGACGACCTGCAGCACCCCGCCGACCACGACGGCCACGGCCACGCCGTGGATCATCTCCGGTTTGCTCTCGCCGAACAGGGGCACCAGGGTGTAGAGCCCGGCGATGAAGACCAGGTTGAGGATGATCGGGCCGCTCGAGGGCAGAGCGAAACGCCGGTGGGCGTTGAGCAGGGACATCAGCACCGCCGCCAGGCTCATGGTGACCATGAAGGGCACCATCTCCCGGGTCAGGCCGATGGCCAGGCGCAGGTTGCCCGTCTCGGTGAAGCCCGGGGCGATCACCCGCAGGATCTGCGGGGCGAACAGGGCGAACAGGCCGGCCAGCACCGCCGTCACCACCAACAGGGCGTTGAAGACGTTGTCGGCCAGCCGCCAGGCCTCCCGCGGTCCCTTGTTCTCCTTGTAGTCGATGAACAGGGGCAGGAAGTAGGAGGCCATCGCGTTCTCGCCCAGCACCCGGCGGAAAAAGTAGGGGATGGCGTAGGCGATGCGAAAGGCGTCGTTGACGGCCCCGGCGCCGAAGATCGAGGCGTAGAGCATCTCCCGGGCCAGGCCCAGCACACGGCTGACCACGGTCATCCCGCCGACGGTCCCGGCGGAGCGGATCAGCCGACCGCGCTCCCGCTCGCGCTCGACGCCGACCGCCGCCGCGGAGACGCCGCTCAGGTCCCCCGGGGGGACGGCGCCGGGTTCGGGCGCCCCGTTGACGCTGTCGTCCCGTTCGTCCATAGACCGGGATTATAACATTAACGAGGGGTCGGGACAGCGGGAGGGCACAGCGGGAAGGAACGCAGCGGCGGCGCGGGTTCCGTCTGCCGGGCGGTCCCGGAGATAGCCGCCGTGGCTTGAGCCGGCGGGCGGGCTACTCGACGTGCCAGGTCGTGCCCCGGGGGGTGTCCTCGACGACGACACCGGCGGCGGCCAGCTCGTCGCGGATGGCGTCGGCGGCGGCGAAGTCGCGCTCCGCGCGGGCCCGTTTCCGCGCCGCCAGCCGTTCCTCGACCCAGGCGGCGTCGATCCCTCCGCCGTCGTCGACCGCCTCCAGCCCCAGGCCGAGGACCCGGTCGAAGTCCAGAACGGCCTTCTTGGCGGCCTCGATTTCCGTCCGCTGGATGATGCCGTCATCGAGCATTCGGTTTACCTTGCCGAGCATCCCGTAAACGGCGGCCAGGGCGACGGAGATGTTGAGATTGTCGGCCACGGCGGCCCGGAAGTCGCTGTCGGCGGCCGTAAGGACGGCGGAGACCCCCGTTCCGCCAAGCCCCAGCTCCTCGGCGGGCTCTTTCGGAGCCGCGTCCCTTTCCCGATCCAGGCGGCGGACGAACTCCCGCAACCGCTTGAGGTTGGCCGCGGCGGCGTCCAGACCGGCGAAGGTGAAGTTCAGCGGTTTGCGGTAGTGCGTGCCCAAGAGCAGCAGCCGGACGGCCAGGGGCTCGTAGCCCTTTTCCTCCAGGTTCCGCAGGGTGAAGAAGTTGCCCAGGGATTTGCTCATCTTCTGGTTTTCTACCAGCAGGTAACCGCAGTGCAGCCAGTGGCGAACGAACCGGACCCCGTTGGCGGCCTCGGACTGGGCGATCTCGTTCTCGTGGTGGGGGAAGATGTTGTCGTGGCCGCCGGAGTGCAGATCGATGGTCCGGCCCAGGTGCTCGGTGGACATCGCCGAGCACTCGAGGTGCCAGCCGGGGCGGCCGACGGGCAGGGGGCTGTCGGCGACGTAGTCCCGGGGGTCCCAGGCCGGTTCACCGGGCCGGTGGGCCTTCCAGAGGGCGAAGTCCCGGGCGTCCTGCTTGTCGTACTCGTCGGAATCGACCCGGGCGCCGACGCGGATGTCGTCCAGGTCCAGTCCGGACAGGGCGCCGTAGTTCTCGAACCGGCGGATGGGGAAATACCAGTGGCCGTCCTCGCCCTCGTAGGCGCAGCCGTTTTCTATCAAGCGCTGGACCAGTCCGACCATCGGTCCGATGGTCTCGGTGGCCCGGGGGTAGACGGCGGCGGGCTTGATGTTGAGCTTGTCGATATCGGCGAAGAAGGCGTCGCGGTAGGTCTTGGTATGGGCGTCGAGGCGTTTGCGCAGCTCGGCGGCGGGCAGGTCGGCCCTCTCGGGGTTGGCGCCCTTGATGGTCTTGTCGTCGACGTCGGTCAGGTTCATCACCTGCTTGACCCGCCAGCCCAGGTACTCCAGCGCCCGCACGACCTGATCCTCGAAGATGTAGGCGCGGAAGTTGCCGATGTGGGCGTGGTCGTAGACCGTCGGTCCGCAGGTGTAGTAGGTGATCGGTTCTTCGGGGTTGCGCCGGGCGGGGGAATCCGCCGGGGGGAACTCCCGTCGGCCCTTGGTCAAGGTGTCGAAAAGCTGGAGAGGTTTCGGCGCGGTCATGGCTCACCTCGTCGCGGAAACGCCGCAGCGTCCTGGGGGATCGGCTGTCGCAATAGAGAAGAAAAGCGCGGGGACGGCGGGCGGCGGCGGCTTGCGGGAGGGTACCCTAGCCCCGACCCCCCGCCGGGGTACAGCAGCAGCGGCGGGCGGCCCGGTGGCGGTTGGTGGGGGCGGGATAAGGGGGCATCGCGGCAGGGGGCGGCGGTTCGAGGGGATAATAGCCCAGAACGGCCCCGGTTGTCCAGAGCGGGGAGGTCCGCCGCCTTGAAGGACCCGCCGGACCGTGCTATACTGCCTTGCCGCACCACCCGAGACCCGAACCGGAAAGAAGCATGAGCAAGCGCACCATCCAGGTCGGACGACAGCTCAAGACGGCCCTGACCGAATTGATCGACGAGCTGCGCGATCCCCGCATCGGCGAGCTGGTCCTAACCGAGGTCGAGCTGTCCGTTGATCTACTCTACGCCAAGGTCTACTACGATTCCAACGAGCCCGGGGACGAGCTGGCCCAGACCCAGGCCGGGTTGGAGCACGCCGTCCCCCACCTGCGTCGGAGACTGGCCCGAGAGCTCAACCTGCGCAACACCCCGGAGCTGACCTTCCACTTCGACAAGGACCTGCGTCGCGGCGAGCGCGTGCGGGAGCTGCTGGACGAGATCGCCGACGACGACGACTGAGCACGGACGGTTGCCCGATGGCCCGCGTGGATTACGCCGCGGCGGCGGAGCTGATCGAACGCCACGAGGCGCTCGGCTTCATCGCCCACCTCAACCCCGATGCCGACGCCGTCGGCAGCGTCGCCGCCCCGGCCCGACTCGCCCGACGGCGGGGCAAGCGGGTCGCCTGCTACTGTCAGGACCCGGTACCGGCCAACCAGCGCTTCATCGCCGGTTCCGAGCTGTTCAGCACCGACGTCGGCGTCCTCGACGGCTGCACCCTCCTGGTGGTCATCGATTGCAGCGAGGCCGACCGGATCGGCGAGCGGGCCGCCGAGCTCCTCGCCGGCGGGCGTCCCGTCATCCAGCTCGACCACCACTCCGGCGGCCGCGCCTTCGGTACGCTGAACCTGATCGATCCCGGCGCCGCGGCCAGCGGCGTGCTGGTCTACGAGCTGCTGCGCACCCTGGGCTGGAAGCCGGATATTCCCGCCGCCGAGGCCCTCTACGCGGCCATCGAGACCGATACCGGCTCCTTCCATTATCCCAACACCACCCCGCGCTGCCTGCGCGTGGTCGCCGAGCTGCTCGAGATCGGCCTGGAGCCGCAGAAGGTGGCCCAGGCGCTCTACGAATCCCACCGGCCCGAACGCATCCGTCTGCTGGGCCGGGCCCTGCAGACCCTCGAGCTGCGCCTCGACGGGCGGCTGGCCCTGCTGAGCGTCAGCCGGTCCATGCTGGCCGAGACCGGGGCCGCCGTCGAGGACACCGACGAGATCGTCGATTACGCCCGCGGTCTGGCCGGGGTCGAGGTCGGCGCCTTCCTGCGCGAGGAGCCCGACGGGAGCGTCAAACTCTCCCTGCGCAGCAAGGGGGCGGTCCGCGTCGACGAGCTGGCGCGCGGCATCGGCGGCGGGGGGCATCCCTGCGCCGCCGGGGCCTCCTTCGCCGGCGACCTGCTCACGGCGCGGGAGTGGATCATCGAGACCGTCGGCCGCGCCCTGGAGCGGGCCGTCGGCGACGGCTGTTGACGGAAAAGATGCTGGACCGGGATCGACTGACGACGGGGGAGATAGTTTGACCGCCGCCCGCGAGACGAAGCTCAACGGAGTGCTCAACTGCGACAAGCCGGCCGGCTGGTCGAGCTTCGACGTCATCCGCAAGCTGCGCCGGGCCTTGGGGGTCAAGCGCATGGGCCACACCGGCTCCCTGGACCCCATCGCCACCGGGGTGCTGGTGATCTGCGTCGGCCGAACGACGCGCATCGTCGAACTACTGATGGCCGCCGAGAAGGAGTACCGGGCCCGGGTGCGCTTCGGCGCGGCCACGCAGACCTACGACAGCGAGGGCCGGGTGACCCTGACGGGAGAGCCGCCGCCGAATCTGCGGGCCGCCGTCGAGGAGCTGCTGCCCAACTACCGCGGCAGGATCATGCAGAGTCCGCCGCCCTACTCCGCCGCCAAGAAGAACGGCGTGCCGTTGTACAAGCTGGCTCGTCAAGGCGAGTTGGTCGAGGCCCCACCCCGGGAGGTCGAGGTCCGCGAGCTGGAGTTGACCGGTGTCGAGGGCGACGAGGCGGAGCTGCGCGTGGTCTGCGGCAAGGGAACCTACGTCCGCGGTCTGGCCCACGATCTAGGCCAGGACCTGGGCTGCGGAGCCCACCTCGTCGGTCTGGTGCGCAGCCGCAACGGTATCTTCGGTGTCGAGGACGCCCTGAACGTCGACCGGCCGGCGGAAGAGCTGGCCCCGGCGGCCCTGGAGCGCCTGGTCCCACCGGAGCAGGCCCTGGCCTACCTGCCCTCGGCTGACCTGCTCGAGGGCGACGTGCCCAAGTACCTCAACGGCATGGCGGTCACTCTGGCGGTCAAGCGTCCCGTGGGGACGCTGCTGCGCGTCTTCGGCCCCGAGGGCTTCATCGGCGTGGGCCGGGTCGAGCCCGGCCCCGGTGGGGCCGCCGTCCAGCCCAGGATCACCCTCTCCAGGGGTCGTTGATGAACGTCTACCCCGGTCTCGCCGCCGCCCGACACCGCCTGGAACCCGGCGGGGCCTTGGCCGTCGGCACCTTCGACGGCGTCCACCGGGGCCATCAGCGCCTGCTGGAGCTGCTCGAAGAAGAGGCCGGCGAGGGGCCCGCCGCCGTGCTGACCTTCCGCCGCCACCCCCTGGCCGTCTTCCACCCCGAGCGGGCCCCCCAACCGCTGACCAGCGTCGAGCGCCGTCTGGAGCTGCTGGCCCTGGCCGGAGCCGACGCCGTAATCCTGGAGGAGTTCGACACCGACTTCGGCGCCTTGACGGCGCGGGAGCTGCTGTTGCGGCTGCGCGACGAGTTGGGGATCGCGGCCCTGGTGCGGGGCTTCGACCATCACTTCGGCTCGGACCGCGCCGGACCGGACGAGCTGGGGCGGTTCTGCAATGAGCTGAATCTGCGGGACCGCGTCCTCGAACCGGTGCGGGCCTGCAACCTGATCGCCAAGAGCCAGACCGTGCGCGAGCTGCTGGCCGCCGGCGAGGTGGCCAGGGCGGCCTGTCTGCTGGGCAAGCCCCACCGCCTGCTGGGCCGGATCGCCCGGGGGCTGGGGTTGGGCCGTGAGCTGGGCTTCCCGACGGCCAACATCCCCGACTACTACGAGATGCCGCCGCGGCCCGGGGTCTACGTCGTCCGGGGGCGGATGATCGGCCACACTTTCGCCGGCGTGGCCAACATCGGCCGCCGGCCGTCGGTCGAGGAGACCGAGCGGGAACGGCCCCTGCTCGAGGTGCACCTTTTCGGCCTGGAGCGCGAGGCCTACGGCGCCGCCCTGGCCGTCGACCTGCATCACCGCCTGCGTGACGAGGAGCGCTTCGACGAGCTGGACGAGTTGCGCGAGCAGATCGCCGCCGACATCGAGCGGGCCCGGGCCTGGTGGGCGGCTAATCCGACGGGCACCCGCATCCCCCTGCGGGGGTAGTGAGCGCCGCCGCCCGCGCCCCGGCCCGTCACAGATATTGCATTCGCGCCGGACCCGGCCGGGTCCGGCGCGGCAATATCGTGCGCCGGGCCTACATATCGTGCGTTAGGTTGAGGCTTCGGCGTATCGTGTAAAGGCCCCTCACCCCAACCCTCGCCCCCAGGGGAGAGGGAGCCCGTCCTCGACGTTCATTCCGGCCGAACACGTAAGACGGGCCGGTGGGATGAAAGCCCCGCGGGCCGCTGTGTGTTGGTGTCGGGTTGGGTTTATCGTTGGGGATAGCTTAACGCTCATGGGTCGTCATCTGTTGTGATTGTCTTGTCTTCACGAGAGTTGAGGGGATGCCGTCACGTCACGAGCAATGGAGGCGCTGTGGCCGCCGGCTCAAAGGGTAATCCCGACAGGCGCGTCAAGTGCGCGAAGTGTAACTATCGCTATCACTACAGGTTAGGCGACGGGCGGCGGAAGTGCGAGCGCCTTGGAACAGCGCCGGTTGATCGCCGTGCTGCTTCGGCTTGAAGCAACCGCGGCCCGAGCGGCCAAAAAGGTCGGCGTCCATCCCAACACATTCGGCAAGTACTAGCGCATCGCCGCCGCTCGGGAGGCCGAGCTGGGCTCGAGCGTCTACTCCGACGGCTGACAGACCGATAACAAGCTGTCACTCAACGGCTTCCATCCCAGGCGCATCAATCATGACAAGACTCGGGTCAATGATAAAGTGCATAGCAACGGCCTCGAGAGCTTCCGGGGCTATGCCAAACGCCGGCGAAAGGCCCACCACGCACGACGGTTTCAAGCGCAACGTCAGCCTCTCTATCAGGCAGATGGAGTTCAGATTCAACCAAAGAAACGATCCCGGCAGGCTAGACTACCTAAAATGCAGCCTGATTGGTCCATGATCGTGTGTGATCCCTATCGCTGTTCCGAACTGCTGACGATATACAAAACGGGCGACTGGGGACAGTCGCCCGTACGGTTATCTTGGCGCTGTAATACGCGCCCCTGGGGGGGTGGGTTTTCATCCCGCCCGGTTTTTATCCCGCCCGGTTTTTATCCCGCCCGGAGAACGCCCGGGCGGGGTCGAAGCAGCCGGCGTCACCCTGGGCGGGCCGGGGGGATGAGGCTCCCGCGGGCCGCCGTAGCGGAGTCAGCGGCCCCACCCCCAGGGCTTGGCGGTCGGTGGTGTTTGCGTTAACCGGCCCCCCGGGTTCTCAGGCGCCTTCAGGCGTCCTCGAAGTCGTCGGGGCTGATCTTGTCGATAAAGTCGGAGAGCTTCTCCGGCTCGAGCATGGTGGCCTGCTGCTTGGTCTCCTCGTGGGCCAGGACCTTCTCGGTGACGAAGATGGGGGCCTGAAAGCGCAGGGCCAGGGCGATACCATCGGAGGGTCGGCAGTCGACGGCGAGTTCTTCTTCGCCCAGCATCAGGTGCAGCTCGGCGTAGAAGGTATTCTCGCGGATATCGGTGACGACGAGGCGCTCGACGGCGCCACCCAGGGAGAGGACGACGCGCTTGAACAGGTCGTGGGTCATCGGCCGGGGGCGCTTGATGTTCTCGCGCTCGGCGATGATGGCGTTGGCCTCGAAGTGCCCGACCCAGATGGGCAGAATGCGCTGCTGCTCCTCGTCGCGCAGGATGATAACCGGGGAGCGGCTCTTGGGGTCGAGGGCGATGCCGGCCAGGGAGACGGGGATTTCGCTGTCGGCTTGCATGGGCTGGTACCGGGGGGTTGCGTAGATAAGTATAGCGTCACCGGGGGATTAGTCCCAAAGTGTTTTCGGCGCTTCAGCCGCCGAGACCGCCGCCGAGGAGCTGGTCGGCCAGGGCGGGGGGCAGCCCGAGCTCCTGGGCCACGCGGCCCATCTCCTCGCGGGCCATCTCGTCGGCCTTGACGCGGGCGTCGGCCACACCGGCGACGATCAGATCCTCGAGCAGTTCGATGTCGTCGGGGTCGACGGCCTCTTCGTCCAGGTCGATCGAGGTCACCTCGTGGTGGCCGTTCATGGTGACCTTGACCATGCCGCCGCCGGAGAGGCCCTCGACGGTTTTATTCTTCAATTCAGCCTGGGCCTCGGCCAGCTTGGCCTGGAGCTGCTGGGCCCGGCCCATCAGGTTGCCGAATCCACCGGCCATCGTCATCCTTTCTTGTCGATACGGATCAATCGGGCGTCGAAGTAATCCCGTACGGTCTCGACGGCTCGCCGCTCGGCGGCGGGAAGGCCGGCGATGTCGGCGTCGCCGCGGCCCGCGGACGGCTCGGGAGCGTCGTCGTCCCCGCCGAGGGCGTCGTCGAGGACGGACTCGGGGATCAGCCGTCGGCCGTAGAGCTCGGCGGTGACGTCTTCGAAGAGACGGACGTTCTCCAGCTTGCGCAGGCCACGCTGATGAAAGGCGTTGCGCGGGGCGAAACGCAGGCGGACGACGTCGTCGTCCAGTAGCTCGAGTTCGGCGGCGCCGGCGCACAGCGCCCCCAGGGTGGCGTTGCGGCGCTTGATCCGCCGCAGGAACTCCCGGCCGTCGAAGGGCTCCAGCGCGACGGGGGGCTCGCCGGCCGCCGGGCGGGGCTCCGGCGGGGCCGCTTCCTCAGCGTCTAGGGGCTTTTTTTTTACGTCGGCGGGCTGCGGCGCCGGGGCGCTCGCGGCCAACCGGCGGGCCAGCTCGGCCACGGGGATCAGCCTGGGCAACTGGGACAGCTCGACCAGGGCCAGCTCGAGGACCAACCGGGGCTGGCGCGAGGCCTTGAGCTCGACCAGGGTTCGGCGCAGCGAGGACAACAGGGCCAGCCAGGCCTCGGTCTCCAGGCCGGCGGCGACCTCGGCGTCGGCCAACTCGGCCGTTTTTGCACTCTCGCCGCCCAGACTGAGCAGGAAGCAGTCGCGCCAGTAGGCCAGCAGCTCCTCGGCCAACACCCGGGGATCGACGCCGGAATCGACGATCGCCCCACAGCGGGCGACCACGGCGGCGGCCTCGCCGGCCTGGACCTCCCCGGTCAGGGCGGCCAGCTCGTCCAGGTTGACCTTGCCCAGCACCGAACGGGCGTCGTCGGCGGTGATGCCGCCCTCGGCGTAGGCGAAGAGCTGCTCGAGGGCGCTCTCAGCGTCGCGGATGGCCCCGCCGGCGGAACGGGCGACGAGGAGCGCCGCCTCCTCCTCCAGCTCATAGCCCTCCTCGGCGGCGATACGCCGCAGC
The DNA here is from genome assembly GCA_014728225.1 of Candidatus Coatesbacteria bacterium. Lineage (NCBI taxonomy): Bacteria > Candidatus Coatesiibacteriota > Candidatus Coatesiibacteriota bacterium. The sequence goes on from WJLX01000104.1 coordinate 17,459, forward strand.
AGCTCGGCGATCTCCGGCGTCGGGATGCGGCGGAAGGTCAACAACTGGCAGCGGGAGAGGATCGTCGGCGGCAGGCGGTCCGGATCCGTAGTCGCCAGGATGAACAGGGCGTGCGCCGGCGGCTCCTCCAGCGTCTTCAACAGCGCGTTGAAGGCCTCCCGGGTCAGCATGTGGACCTCGTCGATGATGTAGACCTTGTAGCGGGAAGCGGCAGGTGCGAACTTGACGTTCTCGCGCAGGGAGCGGATCTCGTCGATGCCCCGATTCGACGCGGCGTCGATCTCGATGACGTCGACGTCGGCGCCGGCGGCGATCGCCCGGCAGTGCTCGCAAGAATTGCAGGGGTCCGGTGTCGGACCCTCGACGCAGTTGAGCGCCTTGGCCAGCAGCCGCGCCGTGGTCGTCTTGCCCACACCGCGCGGCCCGGCGAACAGATAGGCGTGCCCGACACGGTCGCGCTCGACGGCGTGACGCAGGGTGGTGGTGATGTGGGACTGGCCGACGACCTCGCCGAAAAGCTGGGGCCGCCACTTGCGGGCGATGACCTGGTAGCTCATCTTACCTCGTTGCGGCTGATTGCGGAGCTCTGATTATAGCCCAGGCGCGTCGTTAATCCAAGGCGCGGCTCGCCGACCGCGACCGTTGAAAACGATGCAGCCCGAACGGCGCCGCTCGGGACGAACCCGGCCGGAACCGGCACGGTTTTTGCGGAGGCCGACCGTTATCCTCAGTTCGTAACGGTCGCCGAGCTGCAAAAACCGTGCCGGTTCCGGCCCGCTGGGTCGTCGAGGATGCCGACGGTGCCGGAACGTTTTCAACGGTCGCGGCCTCCGGCTGGGCGGGTTGCTAATGACATTATCTCTCAACTAGGCTATAATGGGTTTGCGTGACAGCGTCTGACCCGAGACACGGCGACGCCGATCTGCTACACTGACGCCCACCAAGGAGGCTCCATGGAACCCCTCGCCCCCGGCGCCGCGGCACCGGACTGGAAGCTGCCCGCCGCCGACGGTGCGGAACGCTCCGCCGCCGAACTCGACGGCAAGCGCTATGTGATCTACTTCTACCCCCGGGACAACACCCCGGGCTGCACCCGCGAAGCCTGCGACTTCCGCGACAGTTTCGCTCGCGTCGAGGCTCTCGGCGTTCCCGTCTTCGGCGTCTCGACGGATTCGATCAAGCGCCACCGGAACTTCCAGGCCAAGTACGAGCTGCCCTTCACCTTGCTCAGCGACGAGGAACAGCAGGTGATCAACGCCTTCGGTGCGGGCAAGGGCGGCAAGAGCGCCCGCCGGATGACCTTTATCGTCGGTCCCGACGGCCTCGTCGAGGCGGCCTGGCCCAAGGTCAAGGTCAAGGGCCATGTCGACGAGGTCCTCGCCAAGCTGGAGGAACTCAACGGATAACAAAAACAAAGCCGAGTCCAGCCTCGCCGGTATCGTGATGCGTCTCGAGGGCAACGACAGCCTCGTCCAGACGGACGAGGGGCGGCGGTTGAGCTGTTTCTTGCCCAAGACACTGCGCCGTGAGGCCCGACAACGCGGCGCCACGGCCCTGGCCGTCGGCGACCGGGTCATACTGGAGCCCGCCGGCGAGGATTGGCGGATCGTCGAGGTCGAACCCCGACGCAGCAGCCTCTCGCGTCGGCGCAGCGACCGGCGGCACCCCTTCGAGGATGTCCTGGTCGCCAACCCGGACCGCCTGTTGGTCGTCGCCGCCTGCGATCAACCGCGGCTCAACCCCCGCTTCGTCGACCGGCTGCTCTGCGCCGGGGAGCACGCCGGGCTGGAGTGCGTCCTGGTAGTCAACAAGCTGGACCTGGCCGAACCGGTTGTTTACGATGAACTGACCGCCCCCTACCGAGCCGCCGGCTACCCGACCCTGGGCGCCAGCGTCGTCGACGGTCGGGGGATCGACGAGCTGCGCGGCTTGCTGGCCGTCGGCCTGAGCCTGCTGGCCGGCAAGAGCGGCACCGGCAAGTCCAGCCTGCTCAACGCCTGCGACCCCACCTTCGAGCGCCGGGTCGGCAGCGTCTCCGATTATTCCAGCAAGGGCCGGCACACCACCACCAGCCCGGAGCTGCTGCCCGTGGCCGGCGGTTACGTCGCCGATACCCCGGGGGTGCGGGTCTTCGGTCTATGGGACGTCCGAGCCGCCGAGCTGGCCGAGCTGTTCCCCGAGTTCGCCGGACTGGTGGACGGCTGCCGCTTCGCCGACTGCCTGCACCGGCGCGAGCCGGGCTGCGCCGTGCGTGACGCCGTCGAGACCGGACGGGTCTATCCTCAGCGTTACGCCAGCTATCTCGCCCTGCTCGAGGAGCTGGAGGCCGAGGCCCGGCTGGAATATAAGTGATGACTAATATATACTACGGGGGCAACCGCAGCAAAAACCGGTGAGATTGTATATGAGAAGAACCCTCGTTTATATCATCCTGCTCCTCGTCGTCACGGCGACGGCGGAGACCCTCGTGCTGCAGCCCGGCTCCGAGGGCGTCGACGCCGAGGTCAACACCGACAACCCCGACGACAACAACGGCGACGCGGAATTTCTGCTGACCGACTGGCCCGTCGGGTGAAACCCCTGGAGCTACGGGCTGATCAGGTTTGATCTGGCCGACCTCCCCGATGACATCGTCGTCGATGCAGCCGTCCTGACCCTCTACCACTATGCCGTCTATCAGCCCGGCACGGGCTGGACAATCCAGCGCCTGACCGAGGACTGGCAGGAGGACGCCGTAACCTATAACACGCTACCGACTTACGATCCCGCTATCTACGCCAAAGCCTATATGCTCGGCGAGGCTGGTCCGGTAATCTTCGATGTCCGCGACCTGATCGCCGAGTGGGTCGCCGGCGCATCACCCAACTATGGACTGTTGGTGACCAACGACTTCCAGATCTACGGCGAGTGGCCCGGCGTGGCCTCCTCGGACCATCCCCAGGCCGACTGGCGACCCGAGCTGGTCATCGAATACCACGAATCCGGACCCGGGGTCCAAACCTCCAGTTGGGGTAGGCTCAAGGTCCGGGGCGGGTAGGGCCCCCTCGCGGTTCGAGAGGGACGGGCTGCCGGCCGGAATCTGCTGGTCAAGCCGTCACAGAAGCGTCGGGCGGGGCACCAAGTGCCCCGCCCGTGTCCGTATTGGTCGAGAAAGACTCAAGCCGCCCGCCAAGGGCTGATCGCCCCACCGCTGTCAGGCGCTCCTGCGGGATGAGGTTCGCGAAAAGGATGTGTGACGATCGTAAACCCGCCCTGCTGCGCTGCGGGGCGGGGTTTTACGGTGGGTCGGCGCGCGTTGGTGTGAGGACGACCAGGGCTTGTTCATCGTCGCGCGGTCTGTTGAGTGTTCCCTCCGCCCTTCGCCCGGCGCAGCGGCGCTACCAGCTAAAGATTTGCAGGCTAACTCCCACAAAGCAGGAGACCTGGACAAAGCGATCCCAAAGAAACGTTTCCACTTCGTTGCGCTCTTCGGGCTTCGGGGTCATCGTCGACAGCTTGTCGCCGATCGTGCCACTCGTTTCGGAAAACGTTGTGAAGATCGCCTGGGAGGCTTCGAGCGCGTCCGCGTACTCGTCTGGCGTCCCGAGATTAAGCAAGGGATACCTTAACGCTTATGGATCATCATATATTGTGATTGTCTTGTAGTCACGAGAGTTACCAGGATGCTTTCAAGCCACAAGTAAAGGAGGCGCTGTGGCCGCCGGATCAAAGAGTAATCCTGACAGGCACGTCAAGTGTGCGAAGTGTAACTTTCGCTATCAGTAGAGGTTTGGCGACGGGCGGCGGATGTGTAAGCGCTGTCGCAAGCGCTTCACCTATAAACGGGCTCGCCGTGGGCTTTCAGAAAAAGAGCGTGAATTGATTGCCGCGCTGTTGTGGCTTGAAGCAACCGCGGCCCGAGCGGCCAAGAGGGTCGGCGTCCATCCCAATACGGTCGCCAAGAATTATCGTATCATTGGCGAGCGTATCGCCGCGGATCGAGAGGCCGAGCTGGACTCGAGCGTCTACTCCGACGGCTGGAAGGCCTATTACAAGCTGTCTCATTCAACAGCTTCCATCACAGGCGCATCAACCACGATAAGACCCTGGTTGGCGGCAAGCAACGGCCTCGAGCACTTCCGGGGCTACGCCAAACGCCGGCTAATATCCGACCATGGCTGCTTCAAGCACAAGTTCAGGCTCTTCATCAGGGAGATGGAGTTCCGATTCAACCAACGAAACGATCCCGGCAGGCTAGACTACCCCAACAGCAGCCTGATTGGTCCATGATCGTGTGTGATCCTGCGGTTTTATCCAGTAGCTCAACGCCTCGACCACGTCTTCCTCGAAGACGTAGATCTCCTGCAGCACCGCCCACTGCTCTTCGGTAAAACAACAGCGGCGGACACGGCGGCGGCCCCTATCTTGCCGACCTGGTCTACTATCAGAACCAGGACCGCTTCGGCGTGGACCACCTGGACCTCGCGTCGGGGACGGAGCTGGACATCCACATCCCGGACCGGCGCAAGAAGGTCGTCGTGCCGGCTCTCCGGGCCTACGCCGGGCAAATGGGCGTCGGCGCCTCGGCCCTGGGCTGGACCTTCCAGCGGGCGGCCCAGGCCGAGTTCGGCCCCCAGGCCCTGGCGCGCTACCTGATCCGCGAGGAGGGCAACGACGTGCCCGAGTCCGGTTGGCCGCAGACCGGCCGGGTTGTTTACATCAATGCAATAACCTTGTTCTGGTACTACTGCGCAGCATTGGAGTTTCGTCATACGACAAAACTCCGGGCCGCCGGGGCGAGTCACAACCTCAATGCAACCGGCCCTGCCAGGCGTGACCGCCCTCCCAGCCGGCGTTGTACTTCGAATCGACGAAGTAGATCAGCAGCTCGGCGTTGTACTTCGAATCGACGTAGTAAACCTGGACGTCGGCGTCGTACTTCGACTCGACGAAGTACCACAAGCCGTCGTCGTCATCGGCGTCGTACTTGGAGTCGACGACGTAGACCAGCAGGTCGGCGTTGTACTTCGAATCGACGACGTAGACCAACACGTCGGCGTCGTACTTGGAATCGCAAACGTGGATGCTGCCGGCTGGCACGGGTGGCACGACCAGTAAGAGGATCAGCGGCACCAGTTTCATCTTTACTCTCCCGTCAAGCTTGCAGTAATAGAATAGCAGGAACGATCCGGCGCGACCAGGGGTCTGGCGGCTCGGCGGGCCGCTGTGGTATCCTTGGCGCGTTGTCTGGTCACCCTTTGCCCACCCCGGCGAAAGCGGAGAAGACGATGCCCGAACACCACATCCTGGTCATCAATCCCGGCTCGACCTCGACCAAGGTCGCCGTCTACGGCGATGAGGAGCTGCTCCACGAGCAGACCTTGCGCCATTCCAAGCTGGAGCTCGAGGAGTTCGAGCGGGTCTGGGACCAGTACGGTTTCCGCAAGCAGATCATCCTCGAGTTCCTCGAGGAGCTCGGCTTCGACCCGGCGACGCTCTCGGCCGTCGTCGGACGCGGCGGACTTTTCCAGCCCGTCATCAGCGGCACCTACGCCGTCAACCAGCAGATGATCAACGACGGCCGCCGGGGGGTGCTGGGCGAGCACGCCAGCAACCTGGGCTGCGCCCTGGCCTACGGCATCGCCTGGGACCTGGGTATCCCCAGCTACATCTGCGATCCACCCTCCGTCGACGAGTTCCCGCCCCTGTCCCGGCTCTCCGGCCACACCATCATCCCCCGGGTCAGCCTGTTCCACTGCCTCAACGTCAAGGCCACGGCGCGCCGGACGGCCGCCGACCTCGGCAAGCCCCTCGAGGAGCTCAACCTGATCATCGGTCACCTCGGCGGCGGCATCTCGATCGTGGCCCTCGAGGGCGGCCGGGCCATCGAGGCCCACAACGCACTCCACGACGGTCCCTACACCCCGGAGCGCGCCGGAACCCTGCCCACCTTCCCGTTGATGGACTGGGTCTATCGCGAGGCGCGCAACGGCACCCCGCTGGGCAAGCTGAAGAAGACGCTCACCGGCGGCGGGGGCCTGGTGGCCTACATGGGCACCAACTCCGCCAAGGACGTCGAGGACATGGTCCTGGCCGGCGACAAGAAGGCCGAGCTGTACTTCAAGGGCATGGCCTACCAGATCAGCTACTACATCGGCGCCGTCGCCGTGGCACTCAAGGGCGAGGTCGACGCTATCGCCCTGACCGGCGGCCTGGCTTACGGCGACATCATGATGGAGTGGATCCGCGACTGGACCGGTTGGATCGCGCCGCTGAAGATCTACCCCGGACAGGATGAGATGGGGGCCCTGGCCGCGGCTGCCCTGCGCGCCCTGCGCGGCGAAGAAGAGGTTCTCGAGTATCCGACCTACGTCAAGGACGACGGCGACGGGGGCTAGTAGCGCTCCCTTTGCGGGCTTCAGTGCGAGCGGCGGGGTCCAGCGACTCCGCCGTAGCTGTATCACCACATCCTGCCGGTCTAGGCCTTGAATACCCCGACCGGGATAATGAAGGCCGGGGCGGGGTGTTGATCTCGCCCGCGGACCCCCGTGGCGGGGGTTTTCGTCGCAAGGCGCAACTCCATCGCTGCGAACCCCGGGCCGGCGCATTTCTTGCATTCCCGAGGTCGTCGGTCGACGACCTCGGGCAAGAAATGCGCCGGCCCGGGGTTGTGGGCGGTGTTATCCCGTTTGGCGCTATGTAATGCGTGTGGTTGGGGACAGCCGCTCCTAGGGTATCTCGCTGGTGTAGCAATAATCCAGCATCACATTGGATGTCCCGTGGGCTGAATCCCCGGCGTGTCGCCGCGGTGGTGACAGAGTCCCCATCTTACGGGGTTATCGGTTTACGGCGGGGGGCTCAAGCTCCGCCGCCTACGTGGGTTGCCGTTTTCTCCTCCCACTGACCAGTCGGCGATGCCCTCCTCCCGGGGGAGAGGGTATGCATCCCAGCCGTTGATTGCGTCTAAAAACCCAGGGTGGGGGCCATGGCCCCCGCCCTGGGTGGGTAATGGCAACGGCACCTTAGCGACCGACGACCACCCGGCGGCTGAGGGCGCGGTTTTCGCTCTCCAGGCGCAGCAGATAGAGCCCGGCGGACTCGCCGGAGCAATCCCAGGTCAACTGGTGGCGTCCGGGGCCGAGTTCGCCCCGGGTCAGCTGGGCCACCCGGCGGCCGGACAGGTCGTAAACGGCCAGGCTGACGTGACGGGCCTCGGGCAGGGTGAAGGCCAGGCTGACGCTCTCGACGGCGGGGCAGGGCCAGGGCTCTTCGAGGCTGAAGATCAGCTCCGGTTCGGGAACGAGAAGCTCTTCGGTGGGGCCGAAGCGCCGGGTGTTGCCGTTGGGCATGGTCAGCTCGAGCCAGTAGCTGTAGCTGTGTCCGGCGTCGGCGCGGCGGTCGAGGTAGCGGGTGACGCGGCCGTCGAAGGACGGACCGACGTAGGCGGGTTCTCCGGAGCCATCGTTGCGCAGCAGGCGCACGGCGGCGGGACTGCCGCCCTCGACGGTCCAGCTCAACAGGACGCCGTCGTCGGCAAGAGTGGAGGTCAGTTCGGCCTCGAGGGTGCTCAGATCGGGCGGCACGGTGAAGCTCCAGGTCTCGGCGGACCAGAAGCTGCTGCTGCTTTGCCAGGCCTGGACCTTCCAGTAGTAGGTCAGCCCGCGCCGCAGTTCGAGGGGCCCGAACTGGTATTCGGAGTTGATCAGGCCGGTGATGGTCTGGTGGGGGGCGAAGTCGGGCTCGGTCGAGAACCACAGATCGTAGGTCGGACTAACGGCCAGCGGCAGGTCCTCCCAGTCGACCCGGGGCCAGTCGGGGACCTGTTGGCCGTCGGGTGGGGAGAGGAGGTGGAAGGTCGGCGAGACCTGGAAGCTCCAGGTTTCGTTGGAGATGGTCTCGGCGAAGCCGTCGGTGGCCCGGACCTTCCAGTAGTAGAGGGGGCCGATGACCAGTTCGTCGCCGGAGAAGGTGTAGTTGGTCGTGTCGAGGTCGGTGATCTCGTTGTAAGTGCTGAAGTCGGGGTCCGTCGAGTAGAGCAGGGCGTAGCCGACCGCGGGGAAGTCGACGACCTCCTCCCAGCTGACCTCGGGCCAGGTTTCGAAGATCGAGCCGTCCTCGGGGCCGAGGAGGCTGAAGGGCGGCGGCGGGTTGTTGGTCCAGAGGAAGTTGAGGTCCAGTCCGCCGGCGTCGAAGTAGCTGACGACGGGGTTGTCGTTCTCGTCGAGAGCCAGGGATGTGTGTTTACCGACGACGTCCTCCTCGTCGAGGATCTCGCTGGTCCAGGCGGCGCCGTCCCACCAGGTGTAGACCAGATCGTCGTTCTCGTTGTCGTAATGGGCGACGTGGGGGTAATCGTTCTCGTCGAGGACCAGGGAGCTGTAGAGGCCCATCTGCAGCTCCGTGGTGACCTGTTCGGTCTGCCAGGCGGCGCCGTCGTAATAGGCGTAGCAGAGCGCGTTTTCATCGCCGTCGTTGTAGACGAAGTGAGGGTTGTCGTTGAAGTCGACGGCGATGTCGTAGTTGGTCAGCATCGTTCCGTAGGCCGGGGTGGCGGTTTGCCAGGCGGCGCCGTCCCAGTGATAGTAGTCGGCGCCCATGCCGTAGCTCTGGAAGACGAGGTGGGGCAGGTCGTTGGAGTCGAGGGCGATGTGGCCGTCGAGGCCGATGTAGCCGCCGTCGACGACGGTTTCGATCGTCCAGTCGACGCCGTCCCAGTGGGCGTACTTGACCGCTCCCAGACCGATGTCGTAGTAGATGAGGTGGGGGTAGTCGTTGGAGTCCAGGGCCAGGTCGGAGTGGCTGCCGGCGGAGTTGTCGGCCTCGAGGGTCTCGATGACCCACTCGGCGCCGTTCCAATGGGCGTAGCGCATATCCACCGGGTCCTCGGCGAAGTAGGAGATGTGCGGGCGACCCTGGGAGTCGAGGGCCAGCGAGGTGTACTTGCCGGGAAAGCCCTCGTCGTCGACGATCTCGATGACCCACTGGGCGCCGTCCCAGTACGCATAGCGCAATTCGCAATCCGGGTTGGTCTTCTGATAGGCGATGTGTGGATATCCCAGGTCGTCGAGGGTCAGGGAGGTCCACAAGCCGACGACATCCTCGGTGTCGACGGCGATGATCTGTCTCTCCTGGGCGCCGGCCGTCGCCAGGCAGACAAGAAGGATGAGAATGGACAGTTTCTTCATTTTGACCTCCAGGAAAAGCGCGAAAACTGTAAAATTCGAAAGAGGCTTATCCACAGATTATTACACTAGTATAAGAAAACCCGGGTGACAAGGTTTTTCCGTTGTCCCCGCGAGAGCCGGGGGCGCTGCTGGATAACGTGCCCGCTCGTGCACTCCTCGACTGCCGCGGCCCAAGCGGTTCCCCGACCGGAAAACGGCCCGAAAACACGCCTGCTCCAATTGAGCTGACCGCAGCCGCCGCTCCGGAAGCGTGCCCTTATCCCTGATTGAATCTGGGCGGCTCCGACCGGGGCGCGCATAGTCCGCCGGCGCGCGGCGTGCTATAATCATCCCATGGTCGCCGAAGAGAACAGCCGCGCTCTGGTGATCAACACCGCCTTCCTGGGCGACGTCGCCTTGACGACGCCGCTGCCGCGCCTGCTGGCCGAAAACGGCTGGACGGTGGACGCCCTGGTGATCCCGCAGACCGCCGAGTTGCTGGAGGATTCACCGGATATCGACCAGGTGCTGACCTACGACAAGCGCCGCGACCGCAGCCTGGCCGGACTCAAGCGCCGCGCCCGGACCCTGCGCGGCCGTTACGACGCCGTGCTGGTGCCCCACCGCAGCGCCCGCAGCGCCCTGTTGGCCTTCCACAGCCGCACACCGCTGCGCGTCGGCTACCGTCCGCCGCGGCCGCCCTGGCCGCCGGGTTTCGCCGACCGCCGCCTGCGCCCCCACTTCACCAGTTTGGCTCGGCTGTGCTTTAATCGACGGGTGGACTACCTGCTCGGCCGCTGGGAGGGGCTGCGGATGGCGGACCTGGCCCGGGGCCTGGGCATCGAAGTCCCGCCAGACCTCAACGGACGGCTGGGCGTCAATCCCGCCGACCGCCGCTGGGCCGCAGCCGAGTTGGAACGACTGCCGCGTCCGTTGGTGATCTGTTTTCCGGGCAGCGTCTGGCCCAGCAAGCGCTACCCCGCCCAGAGCTGGTCCGAGGTGGGCTGGATGCTGGTCCATGAACGGCACTGCGGCCTGCTCGCCGCCGGCTCGGCGGCCGAACGGGAGCAGGTCGAGACGTTGCGTAGCGAGGTGCCGGGCTGCCGGGCCGCCGTCGACCTCAATCTCGGACGGCTCAAGGCCCTCATCGCCGCCGCCGATCTCGTCATCTGCAACGACTCCGCCCCCCTGCACCTGGCCGTCTGCCTGTCGACCCCCGTCGTCGCAGTCTACGGACCGACCGACCCCCGTTTCGGTTTCCGCGCCCCGGCCGCCCATCCCCATCACCATGTCCGACTCGAGGGGTTGGAATGTCGGCCCTGCCGTTTGCGGCCGCCCCGGCGCTGCCCCCTGGACCATCACAACTGCCTGAAACGACTGCCGCCGGAGACCATCGCCGCCGCCGCCCTCCAACTGCTCGATTCACCCTAGGAGACAGCGGAATGCGAAACCGGATACCCACCGTCGTTATCGTGGTCGCGCTACTTACCAGCTTAACACTCACCGCCGGCTGCTACCGCAGACGTCCCGAAAACGGCGGCGTCGACCAGGTCGGACGGGCCTCCTGGTACGGCGACGCCTTCCAGGGTCGACCGACGGCCTCGGGCGAACCCTTCGACATGTACGCCCACACCGCCGCCCACCGCAACCTGCCCTTCGGCACCCGGGTCCGGGTGACCAATCTCGAGAACGGCCGCAGCGTGGTCGTGCGCATCAACGACCGCGGCCCCTGGGTCGAGGGCCGGATCATCGACCTCGCCTACGCCGCCGCCCGGGAGCTGGGGATGATCGAGGCCGGGGTGGTGCGCGTCGAACTGCGGCTGCTCGACTAACTCCCTGCGGTCCGGCCGACCGTTGAAAAACGACGCCTCCGGCACCGCCGCAACCCGCCGGCCCCCGAGCCGGAACTGGCACGGTTTTTTCGGAGGCGGACCGTTACCCTCCGCCGTAACGGTCGCCGAGATGCAAAAACCGTGCCAGTTCCGGCGGCGCAGCCGCGTGAGTGTGCGGTACGGCTGGAACGTCGTTTTTCAACGGGCCGCTTGACGCAGCGGCCGTTTGCTTTCAATACTGTGGTCATGCAGTGCGAGGCCTTTTTCGGGGTGGACTCGAGCGATGGATGGTTTTTTCGGCGAATTGTTGCAGGTGTTGAAGACCGCCGCCGTTGACAGCTTCATGAGCGTCGGCACCTGGGTGGCGGTGATGCTGCTCGTCTTCGGCTGGCTCGAGGTGCGCACCTCGGGGGGCATCGTGCGGGCGATGAGGCGTCATCGCGCCTGGCAGCCTCTCTTCGGCGCGCTGTTCGGCGTCATCCCGGGTTGTGGCGGGGCCATCTTCATGATGCCGCTCTACATCAACGGCACGGTCAGTTTCAGCACGGTGGTGGCCACCCTGCTGGCCACGATGGGCGACAGCTCCTGGGTCATATTCAGCCAGTTGCCCGGTCACGCCCTGGTGATTCACGGGATCAGCTTCGCTGTGGGGGTGGCGGCGGGTTATCTGGTCGACGCCCTGGGGATCGGCCACGGACTGCTCAAGGGGCGCGAAAAGCAGGCTTTGGCCGCCGTCGGCGAACACGCCGCCGCCCTGGACGGCGCCGGGGTCTGCCTGCTGTCCGGCTTCGAGCACAGCGAGCCGCCGGAGCTGGTCGCCGCGCTGCACAAGCGCTCGCACATCCGTCCCAAAAGCCTGTTCTACCGCATCACCCACAACCTGCACTGGCTGATCTGGGGGCTGTTCCTGGTGGGCTTCGTCTTCACCGTGCTCAGTCAGCTGTTCCGCTTCGATCCGGCGACCATCGACGGCTGGTTCGGCGGTTTTCCCCTCTTCGAGACTCTGGGCGTCGTCGGCGCGGCGGTCAGTTTGTTGTGGATGATCTTCGCCCGCAAGTTCCTCCGCGACGACACGCACGAAGAGGATGAGGAGAAGGCCCAGAGCGGCCGGGAGATGCTGATCCATAACGCCGAGGACACGGCCTTCGTCGTCGTCTGGGTCACCGTGGCCTATTTCGTCTTCTACGCCTTCGAGGCCTGGAGCGGCGTCGACGTTACCGAGCTGGTCCGGGGCGCCGGGGCCTGGGCCGTCGTCGGTGCGGCGCTGATCGGTTTGATTCCGGGCTGCGGGCCGCAGATCGTCATCACCAGCCTGTTCATCAGCGGCGCCGTACCCTTCGCCGCCCTGCTGGCCAACGTCCTCTCCCAGGACGGCGACGCCCTGTTCCCGCTGATCAGCCTGCACAAGAAGAGTGCCCTGCTGGCCACCCTGGTGACCACGGTACCGGCGATCGCTGTCGGGCTGCTGGTCCATTATCTGCTACCCGGCTTCATGGCCGCGCCGGGGGGTTGAGGCGGGCGCGGGCGGGAGAAACGGGGCCCGGACGATTGGTTGTTGCGGTATGTCGCCGTCCGGGTCGGGCCGGTTGTCGTTTCTAGGTTGTACTGCGGCCGGGGGCTCAACCGCCCCGGGTCGGGTTGTCGCTGGTGAAAACAAACGGGCCCGTGGGCCCGTTTGTTTTCATGAAAGCGGCGGCTGCCCCCTAGCGTGGCGGGCGTTGCTTGATGAGTAGCGAGGCCGGGTGGGGTATCTCTTGCTTGGGGAGGTTCGTTGGAGAGTCGGCCCCTAGCGTGGCGGGCGTTGCTTGGGGATCATCGAAGCCAGGTGGTAGATCTCCTGCTTGGGGATGCCCAGCAGGGCGGAGACGACCTTGGCGGCCTCGTTGGAGCTCATCTCGAAGTTTTGGATGCAGACCCGCAGCGCCCGCTCGATGCGGTCGTTGGGGATGTTGTCCATCTTGAAGCGGTTTTCTTCGCTCTCCGGAGCGCGGTCGACGACGAGGACGAACTCACCGCGGGTGCGGTCCTCGTCCAGTTCGAGATTGACCTCCTCGGAGGTTCCGCGCAGGATGTCCTCGTTGATCTTGGTCATCTCGCGGCAGATGACGACCTCGCGGTCGGGGGTTTCGGCGGCGATTTCGGCCAGGATGCGCTTGATGCGGTGGGGCGAGGCGTAGACGACGATCGGCATCTCCATGCTTTTGAGGCGCTGGATGCGGGCCAGGCGTTCCTGGGGCTTGCGCGGCAGGTAGCCCTCGAAGATGAAGCTGGAGCTGGAGAAGCCGGAGATGGCCAGGGCGGTGACGGCGGCGTTGGGTCCGGGGACGGGTACGACGTCGATACCGTTGTCGGTGCACAGCCGGACCAGGGCGGTGCCGGGGTCGCTGATGGCGGGCATGCCGGCGTCGGAGACGTAGGCGATGTTGATGCCCTGGTTGAACAGCTCGACGAGCTCGCGCCCGACGGCGTAGGTGATATGCTGATCGCAGCGCAACAGGCGTTTCTTGTTGATCTTGTAGTGGGAGAGCAGCTTGCGCGTGCGACGGGTATCCTCGCAAGCGATGACATCCACTCGGCGCAGGGTTTCCACGGCCCGGGCGGTGATGTCGTCCAGGTTGCCGATCGGAGTGCCGACCAGGAAGAGGACGCCCTTTTTCTTCGGGGACATATTGTTTTCTAAGATCCGGAGGATTTAGTGAAAGGGTCGACGAATAAAAGTACCATTGTATTATATCATCCTTTGCCGGCTTAATCAACAGGTACGCCGGGCGCCGGGGTGTCGTCGGTCTACTCCCGGCCTGGCGGGGGGATCGCTGGAGCGGTCGCCTAAACCAGACCGCCCCTAGGGGCGGTCTGGTAGTCGGGATAGCTGCGGTTTTGCAGGAGTTTGCGCTGTTGCTGAGGAGCCGGCGCGTCAGGCTGCTTCTTCGACCGCGGTGTCCTCGGCTTCTCCCGCTTCGGCTTCACCCGCTTCCGCGGTCTCTTCCGCCGTCGCCAGGGCGGGTTCCTCGGCGGTTGGAACCGGTGGGAGGGGCTCGCCGGCCAGGGCGGCGGCGGCGGCGGCGGAGAGTTCGGGCGGATAGAGTTCGGCGGTGTTATCGACCAGGACCTGCAGGTAGGCGTCGCCCACGCCGGTGGTGTCGGCGGCCAGGGAATCGAGGACCTCCCAGCGGACGGCCAGGCTGGGTTCCTGTTCGGGGGTGGCCGTGGCTATCTGGCCCCAGAGCAGGACCATGCGCTTGTCCTCGCGACCGGCCATGTAGCGGGCCACCAGGACGCGTACGGGCTCTTCCGCGGTACGGAAGAGCTCGCGCAGGCGGGTGTTGGCGTTGTTGGCGGCCAGGGCGTCGATGACGGCGGGAGCGTCGGCGGGTTCCTCGTCGAGATGGGCCACCAGACGATTGAGCGAAGTGGCGTCGCCGATCCAGCTCAACACCTGGATGCCGATGCGGCGCAGCTCGGTGTCGGGCTCGAGGAGCAGCGGGGCGAAGGACTCGAAGGCCGTAGAGTCGTAGTACGGTGTCAGGGTGGCGATCTCGCCGTTGTAGACATCGAGGAAGCGCCCGCGGAGCCTGTCGTCTTCGGTGAGTTTTTCGGCCAGCAGGGAGTAGAGCTTGTTGCTCTCGATTTCGGTCAGACGGTCGATGGCCAGGGTCCAGGCCGGGACCGTCGGCAGGTCGGGCACCTCGGGCTGGATCTCGCTGCCGGCTCCGGTCAGTTCCCGGGCCAGCAGACGCAGGCCGAACTCGTAGGGCGTTTCGGCGGGACGGTGGGGCAAGCGCTCGACGGGTTCGTCCGAATCGAGGGCCTCGGCGAGGAAGTTGATACCGCGTTCGTCGCCGAAGCCGGCCAGCAGCTGGGCGGCGTTGAAACTGACCATCGGGTGCTGGTCCTCGCCGAGGAGCTCGGCGAGGTCGTCGTTGAAGCCCCGGTCGCGCAGCCGGCGGACGAAGTTGAGCACGGCCAGCTTGGTCTCGGCTGCGGTGCCTTCGCGGGACAGCAGATCGACGGCGACGGCCAGGGTGTTCTTGTCGCCGATGGACAGCAGGGCGTCGATCAGGGCCACGTTGGTCCAGACGTCGCCCTCGCCGAGGTTGCGGGTCAGAAAGCTGATCGTGCGTTGATCGGCGAAGTCGGCCAGGACGTTCGCCGCGGCCCAGCGCACGTTGGAGGTCGGATCGTTGAGGATGTCGACGACGGGCATCACGCCCCGGGAATGGCCGATACGGCCCAGGGCTTCGATGGCCAGGATCCGGCGTCCCTCGCTGTCGGATTCGAGCTGGTCGATGAAGTAGCTGAGGCCGGTGCGGTTGTCGTCGAGCTGCAGCAGCATCCGGGTGGCCTGGATCCGCAGGGAGTAGAGGCTGTCGAGGACGGGGGTCAGGGCTTCGGCGTCGTCGTTGGCGGCGGCGTAGTCGTCGAAGGAATCGGGCTCACGGTTGAACAGCAAGACGAGTCCGTCGGTGTCGCCGGTGTAATCGTATCCGGCCAGGGTTTCCACGGCCTTGCTCACCAGCTCCAGACTGGCGCTGTCGGCGAGGATGGCTACGACTTCGTCGGGGGCTTCGCGGTCGGGGGTGGCGCGCAGGCCTAGGGAGGCGAGGACCAGCAGGCGCACCTGCTCTGTCTCGTCATCCTCCAGGTAGATGAGTAGGTCCTCGTCGGCGGCTAGTTCGGCCAGTGACTGAATGATCGACGGGCCGAGTGCCGGATTATCCCGGGACAGCTCGATCAGTTCGGCGATGTCGGCCTGAGCTCCCAACTGACCGACGGCCATTACGGCGGCCTTGGCGACATCGAGGTCTGGGTCGTCCAGGTACTCGCGGATAACGTCGAGGTGGCCCTCTTCGCCGATGTTGCCCAGGGCGTTGATCAGCTGCAGCTTGACGAACCAGAACTCGTCCTCGTACTCCAGGGCCTTGACGAGTTGCTCGACGCCACGGGACAGGCGTCCCAGGACGAGGGCGGCCATCATCCGCTTCTGGGCGTTGGCCGGACCGCGATCGGTGAGCTCTTCGCCGCACTGGGCGACGGTCTCGTTGACGAACTCGGGAGCGGTGAACTGGGTCAGGGTCTCGAGGGCGGCGATGCGGAAGCGTTCGTTGGC
This sequence comes from Candidatus Coatesbacteria bacterium, assembly GCA_014728225.1. Taxonomy (NCBI): domain Bacteria; phylum Candidatus Coatesiibacteriota; species Candidatus Coatesiibacteriota bacterium. The sequence goes on from WJLX01000104.1 coordinate 33,541, forward strand.
GTCGTCGAGGCGCTCCACCAGGGGCTCGATGACGGCGAGGTCGTCGAAGCGTCGCAAGCCGCGGGCCGCGGCGATGCGTACCGCGGGTTCGTGGTCGTCGAGGGCCTTGAGGAGGATGCTCTGGGTCGATTCGGTCAGGGTCTCGTACTTACCGAGGGCCAGTTCCGCGGCCTCCTCGTCCTTCAGCCGCAGGGCTTCGAAGTGGGCGTCCTGGTAGTAGCCGGCGATGGTGGTGATGGCCTGGACGGCCGCGGCGCGGACCGCCGGGACCTCGTCACGACTGAGCTGGTTCAGCGACAGGTTGGCCTTGAACAGGTGCAGATTGGCGATGGCGCCGGCCGCCGCGCTGCGCACGCCGGGATCGGGATCGACCACGCCGTGTTCGAGCATCGTGAGGACTTCGATCCGGTCCTCGTCCTCGACCACGTTGAGATTGCCCAGGGCGGCGATGACCTCCTCGCGGAAGCGGGCGTTCTGCTCGGCGATGGGGCCGTCTTCATCGCTCGGTCCGGCGCCGCCTTCGCCGTAGGCGCTCTCGTGGAGCGGGCTGGCGGCGGAAGCGGAGCCGATTTCGGCCAGGCCGCGCACCGCGGCGATCCGGATGCGGTTGACCTCGGCCAACAGCTCCTCGTCATCGAGTTCCTCGGCGCCCGAAACGTTGTCGAGGTAAAGATCCTCGACAGCGTCATAATCGAGGAGGTCGGTCAATACGCTGACACCGTCCCCGCCCGCGGCGACGACTTCGTCGATCGCCTGGGCCAAGGTTCGCATGTTGTCGGCGGTGACGATTCGGATCTTGAGCTCGGTGCTGTCGAGACCGCAACCGGCGATCAACAGGCTCAGCACGGCGAGCAGCGCTAAAGGGCGACTCAGGCGCATCGTATCCCCTTTCAACTCGAAAAACCTCAACGCGGGCTCGTTCAATACGGGGCAAGGTTAGGGACGAAGTTTATCAGAGCTAGCCCTTGATCGTCAAGAAGATAGCCCGGCCAGCAATCGCCGGGCGAGCGCCGCCGGTGTTTCCCCGGTGGCGGCGGTCAGGCGGTGGAACCGATCGTCGGAGCGCAGCCAGCTGAGCTGGCGCTTGGCCAGCCGCCGTGTGGCCCGGGCCGTCAGTTCGACGGCTTCCTCGTAATCCAGGCGGCCCAGCAGGTGGGTCGCGGCCTGAGCGTAGCCGATGACGCCCAGGGCGGGGCTGTCCGGCGTCAAGCCCCGTTCCAGCAACGCCGCCGTTTCCTCGAGCAGGCCGCCGGCGAACATCCGCCGGGTGCGCTCGTTGATGCGTTCGTACAGCTCGGCTCGCGGTCGCAACAGGGCGAAGCGCGCCACGGGGGTCCCGTGGTCGGGAACCGGAGTGGCGGCGCGCCAGTCGCTCAGGCTGCGGCCGCTCTGCCGCCAGACCGCCAGCGCCCGCACCAGGCGTTGACGGTCGTGGGGGGTGATCCGGGCCGCCGCGGCGGGGTCGACCCGCTGCAACTCGCCGCGCAGTTCGGCCTCGCTCAGCCGCTCCAGTTCCTTCGCCACGGTAGGATCCGTCGGCGGCGCCGGGCAGAGACCGTCGAAGAGGGCGGCGGCGAACAGCAGGGTACCGCCGACGACGACGGGCAGTCGACCGCGACGGCGGATTTCCGCCAGGGCGCGGCCGGCGAGGCGGGCGTACTCCCCGGCGCTGAAGCGCTCCTCGGGCCCGCAGACGTCGAGCAGGTGGTACCGATGGCGCCGGCGCTGCTCCGGCGTGGGTTTGTTCGCCCCCACCCCCAGGTCGCGGTAGACCTTGGCCGAATCACACAGCACCAGCTCGGCGTCGACGAGATCGGCCAAAGCCCGGGACACGGCGCCCTTGCCCGCTGCCGTGGGGCCGCCGAGAAGCAAGATCGCCTCACCCCCGGCGGGATCGTCGATGGCGGCGCAACGCGGCAACCGGCTAGACCTTCAGGCCCAGGCGCTCGAGGACCTTGATCAGCGCCGGCAGCAGCAGAGTGCTGGTCAGGAAGCAGGCGACGACGCCGATGGTCAGCGACAGTCCCATGCTGGCGAAGCCCTGCATCCGGGCGAAGAGCATCGAGGCGAAACCGATCCCCGTAGTGATGCTGGTCAGCATCACCGCCCGGCCGGTGCGCGACAGGGTGCGCTCCATCGGTGAGCCCTCGCCGACGGCCCGGCCGGCGGCGGCCAGATCGCGCTCCCGTCGGTAGCGGTGGATGATGTGCACCCCGTCGTCGATGCCGATGCCCAGGATCAACGGCAGGGCGAAGTAGTTCATGAAGTTGATCTTGATACCGAACAGGGCCATCGTGCCGAAGAGGATCACCCCACCCAGGGCCAGGGGCAGCAGGGCCAGGATGACGGTGTGCAACTTACGGAAGTCGATGAGCAGCAGCAGGAAAATGGCCCCCAGGGCGTAGAGGGAAACCTGAACGCCGTCCTCGGTGAACTGGTCCATCATGGTGTGGAACAGGGGGCCGACGCCGACGGCGCCGGGCTCGATCTGCTCCACGCCCTCGACGAAGGTGTTGAGGTTCTCCTGGGACTTCCAGAGGTCGAAGCGGGGGAAGATGGTGACCAGGAATTCCTTGCGGCTGTGTCCCTGGTAACGGGCCAGCATGTCCGGAGTCAGGTCGTCCAGGGCCACCGGGCCCGGGTTGGCGAAGCCGGCCTCGGGACCGGAGCCCAGCATCCAGGCCCGCTGCTCCCGGTAGTAGGGCTCGCTGAGTTCGTTGTAGCGCTCGATTACCGCGGGTGATGCGTCGCGCAGCTCGGCGGCCAGCAGCTCCAAGGGCCCTCCATCCGCGGCGCCGTAGTCGGTGTAGTCGGCGCAGCGGGTCTGCAGCTTGGATTGGCCGCCCAGTTCGGCCAGGGTCCGCATCTCCAGCAGGTTGAGGTGCAGGCGCTCCAGCTCGGCGGCCAGCCGGGCGGGCGCCGGCGAATCCGGCGGCAGGGACGGCGGCGTCTCCCAGCTCCGGATGCGTTCATTGTAGTCGCGCAGCACGGCGGAGCGGCGTTCGTACTCGGCGCTGGTGGGGATGAAGCGGGCGATGCAGTCAACATCACCGACGTAACCCTTGTCCTTGAGCTGGTCGTAAACCCGGCGCGATTCATCGACGGTGTCGGTCACCACCAGGGAATAGTCGGGCGACAGGTCGAATTTCTCTTCGATCATGTGCGCCAGCTCGATGGACTTGAGGCCTTTGGGCTCCAGGTTGTAGAAGTTCCAGTCGAACTCGCTCCAGCTCAGGGCCGCGAACAGCAGGAAGCCGCACAGGGCCCCGCCCACGGCGACGAAGATCCAGGAACGCCGGTTGATCGCCCGGCCCAGGCGCCCCAGCACACGGAACTCCACGGCGGAGCCGCCCAGCTTGGGCTTCTTGCCCCGTTTCTCCCGGATTCTCTCCCGGACGGCCAGTAGCGCCGGCAGCAGCAGCAGCATGGCCAGCAGGGCGAAGATTATCGCCACGCCGCTGACGAAACCCATGTCCTGGACGCCCTGCATGTCGCCGACCAACAGGGCGAAGAAGGCCGCCGCCGTGGTCAGCGCCCCGGTGATGATCCCGGTTCCCGAACGCTGCAGACCCTCGGCCAGGGCCTCGCCGACGTCCAATCCCTCGGAGCGGGCCTCGTTGACCCCGGCGATGATGTGGATGGCGTAATCGATGCCCAGACCGATGATGAACAGGGAGAAGAACATCGACATCATGTTCAGGTTGCCGGAGTAGAGAAAGACCGCGCCCGCCGTCCAACTGATGGCGAAGACCAAAGGCACGGCGGCCATCAGCGGCGCCGTCAGCATGCGGAAGAAGAACATCAGCGTCAGCAGCACCAGGGCCAGGGCGACGATGCTGGAGATCTTCATGTCGCCGATCCCGGCGTCCATCTCGTCGCGCTGCAGGGCCAGAGAGCCGGCCAGGCCGACCTCGAGCTTCCCCGCGTAGGGCTCGGTGTCCGCCGCCGCCTTGACGGCGGCTTCGATATCATTGACGGCCCGGTAGAGATAGTCGACGTCGCCGACGTTGAAGGTCGGCTGGATCCACAGCAGCAGGAACTGGTAATCCGGACTGAAGATGTAGGGCTCGCCGAGGAACATGTCGCGCACGGCCTCCGCGGCGACCTCCCCGGCCGGGTCGTCTTCCTCTCCCAGGAGGTAGTCCGCCGTCAGCCAGGCGAAGTTGTACATCCCATCGATGCGCAGCAGGGCCTCGCTCTCCCGCTCACGATCGGCCACCCCCTCGCCGATATAACTCGACTCCAGCGAATCGTTGAGCGCCGTCAGATGGGTCACGAGGTCCGGATCGTCGAAAAAACCCTCCAGGCGCACCAGGTCGGATTCCCCGAGCATCATCAAGCCGTGGTTGGCGATGAACTCGTCGTCGGTGCGGTAGTTGACCCAGCGGACGTACTCCTCCATCGACTCCAGCCGCGGGGCCAGGTCCTCGGCGAAAGCCTTCATCAACTCCTTGTCTTCGCCCTCGACGACGACGGTGATGAAGTTGGCCGAATCGTATTCCTCGATGATGCGCTCGAAGGCCTCGACCTTGGGATTGTCCGCCGGCAGCACGTCCGACATGTGGGTCTGGAAGGTCAGCTTATCCGCCAGGTAGCCGGCGCCGACGGTCAGCAACACCGCCCCGCCGATGATCCACCAGCGGCGCCGGGCGGCGAAACGACCCAGACGGGCCAGAAAGCGGCTGCGCTTGCTGTCGGTGGTAGGCAAAGCGACTGCTCCTCGCGTTATACAACTGTTCCAAACCGGCGGCGCCCGTCGCCCCGGAGACCGACACACCCGCCGGCACGCCCCGGAGTTGGCACGGTTTTTGCAACCCCTGCGATCGCCGTCGTCCGGGCCGGGTCGGTTTCGCAAAAACCGTGCCAACTCCGGGGCGTGTTAGTTGTAGCCGTCGAGGTTGGTGTTTTGGGGGGCGCCGGGCGCCGCGGCTACGTCGATTCGGTTTCGTCGCCCCGCAGGATGGCGGCGACCTTTTCCAGCAGCTCCCGGCTGTCGAAGGGTTTGGTCAGGTAATCGACCGCGCCTTCCTGCATGGAGATGATCTTGGCCCGGCTGTCTTCCTTGGCGGAGATCATCGCCACGGGGATCCCGGCGGTGCGGGAATCGACTTGCAGCAGTCGCAGGACCTCCCAGCCGTCCATCTCGGGCATCATGATGTCGAGGAGGATCAGATCGGGCTGGTGCTGCTCGGCGAGTTCGAGGGCCTCGAAGCCGCCGGTGGCCTTGAGTACCTGGTAGCCTTGGGTGCGCAGGATCAGCTCGACGATGTTGACGATGTCGGGTTCGTCGTCGGCGACGAGGATCAGTTTGTCGTCGGTGGCTGCGGCTGGTTCGGCTCGCTTCATGGATTGCTGCTCTAGTAGGGCTGGGAGGGTTTGGAGAGGTGGTATCCCTGGCCCAACTCTACGCCCATGCGGCGTAGGACCTCCAGCTCCTCGGCGGTTTCGATGCCCTCGGCGATGACCCGGCTGCCGGTGCGCACGGCGAGCTCGAGCAGGGTTTCCAGGAGTTCCTGCTTGATTTTGTTGTCCTGGATGCCGGTGACCATCACCCGGTCGAACTTGAGAAAGTCGGGCTGGAGCTGGACGATGGTGTTCAGGGAGGAGTATCCGGCGCCGGCGTCGTCGATAGCGATCTTGAAGCCCTCGCGCTTGAAGACTTCGAGGTTCTTGCAGAAGCGGTCCAGGTCGCCGATGGCCGAGCGTTCGGTCAGTTCGAGGACGATGTGGTCCTTATCGACGCCCAGTCCGGATTCGAAGCTGCTGCGGAAGCTTGGATCGGCGAAGTTGTGGGGCAGTGTGTTGAGGAACAGCAGGGCGCCGTTGTCGATTTGCTTGTCGGCGGTCAGCACGGCGTGGCGCAGGCAGATGCGGTCCAGGGTGTGGGAGAAGCCGGAGCGGGCGGCGAAGCTGAACAGGCGTTCGGCGTCGTCGAAGACGGTGTCCGGGGGACCGACGCTGAGGGCCTCGTAGCCGAGTACGGAGAGGTCGCTGATGAAGTGGATGGGCTGGAAGCGGGTACGGATGCGCTCTCCGGCGATGATGTGGGCCAGCTCGCGGTCCTGGAGCATCTCCTCGCGTTTTTCGGCGTCGGTGGCCATCTCCTTGGCCTCGCGCACGGCCTGGTAGACCAGACGCTCGAAGCGGATCAGGGGGTCGTTGACGATCAGCGAGTAGCCGATCTTGACCTCCAGTCCGGCGTCGGCCAGCTCCCGGCCGACCGAGGAGAGGGAGATGAACTCCTCGACGAGGCCGGAGATTTCTTTCAGGCGTTCGGCGGTCAGCTCGTCGCGCCGGTAGAAGAAGAAGAAGCTGCCGGTGCGGATGGCCTCTTCGTAGAGAGACAGCCGGCTGTTCATCACCTGGCTGTTGAACAGCTCCAACACCCGGGAGAGGTTCTTGATCAGTTCGTCGGTGGACTGCCAGCCGAAGGAGTTCTCCAGACCGAGGGTTCGTGACAGGTCGATGCAGATCACCCCGACGGTGCTGGTTTCATCCTCGAGCATACCCCGCAGCTCATCGAGGGCCATCGGCAGCGTCGGCAAACCGGTCAGGCGGTCGTGGAGCAGATTGCGGTAGCGCAGCAGCTCGGCGCGCAGCCGCAGGGGGATCTGCTCCTCGCCCTGTTTGGAGGGGTTGTCGTTGGCCGGCGTTCGACTCATCGCTTGTTTATTTGCGGACGACGCCGCGAATCAGCGGCACACGGCTCCAGCCTGGATCGGTCTACGAGGGAATGGTGAATTATCCACCAAACTACTACAAGTATGCTTGATAAATCAAGCGCTGGCAAGGGTAAAGGGAAGTCGTTCCAGCGTCCTTCGCCGTGGAGGCCTAGGCCCCGTTGTCGCGGGCGATGTGCAGGGTCTGCGTCGGGAAGGGGATTTCCATGCCGTGCTCGGCGAAGGCCGCGTGGAGGTTGAGCATCAGGTCGTTCTGAACGACCCAGCTGACGCTGTAGGTCTCGCACCAGGCCAGCAGGACGAAGTTCAGCGAGGAGTCGCCGAATTCGAGGAAGAAGGCCGCCGGCTCGGGGTTGTTCAGGACGCCCTTGGTCGCTCGGGCCGTCTGGACCATCACTTCGAGGGCCTTGTTGGGATCGGTGCCGTAAGCCAGACCCAGATCGAGTTTGATGCGGTAGGTGGTGTCGGGGTAGGAATAGTTCTCGATGTACTCGGCGGCCACCTTGGAGTTGGGCAGCACGATGACGGTGTTGCCCAGGGTCTTGACGTCGGTGGAGCGCATACCGATGCGGGTGACGTCGCCGTAGATGTCGCCGATCTTGACCCGGTCGCCCTTGCGGAAGGGGCGGTCAGTCATCAGCACGAAGCCCGAGATCATGTTGGACAGCGTCTCCTGGGCCGCCATGGCCACGGCCAGGGAGGCCACACCCAGGGTGGTCACCAGGGCGACGATGTCGACGCCGAAGTGCTCGAGGACGATGATCGCCCCGATGGTGTAGACGGCGACCGTCAGCAGTTTGCGGATCAGGGGGATGAAGTCCGTCGAGATCGGCATCCCGGAGCGGGTCTCGGCCTCCTCGCCGTACCAGCGGATGATCGCCAGCAAGGGATTGAGCACCATGCGGATACCCACCAGGGCCGCCAGGACGAAGAGTACGCCATAGACGACACCGTCGATGCCGAAGTGGCTATAGGGGTAGAGGGCCCAGGCGGTGTAGAGGGTGCCCAGTAGCAGCCCCCGGTAGACCGGTTTGTTGAGCGAGTCCAGGACGTACTCGTCCAGGTTGGTCCGGGTACGCGCCTCCAGGTGGCGGGATACTCGATGCAGCACCGCGCGGACGATCCGAGCGACGATGAAGCCCAAAACCAGGATCGCCAGGCAGTAGATCACGGCGATGATGTAGTGTTCCCAGGTCAGCGTCGCCGTTTCCGCGGCGCCGAACATGTGGCTGAAAACCTCGGCGAACGGGAATGTCACGGCCTTACCCCCTCTAGCCTGTGGCTTGCTTGTCAGTGGTAGATATTCTCAACTAATGATCGCAATCGCCGTCGCTCGCTCCGAGCGCCGAGACCCGCCCGGCCCCGGAGACGGCGCTCAGCCGACGCGGGCTTTCCCGCCCCGGAACCGGCACGGTTTTTGCATCTCGGCGACCCTCGAGGCGGCCGTCGGCGGTGCGCCTCCGCAAAAACCGTGCCGGTTCCGGGGCTGACGGCGGCGGTGTTCCGGCGCTGTTGCGGAGTGTTCCCGCCGTCTACGGGGCCGGGAGTTCTAGAGCAGTCCCTCGTAGAGGGCCGAGCCGACGCGGACCAGGGTGGCGCCCTCTTCGACGGCGATTTCGTAGTCGTTGGTCATGCCCATCGACAGCTCGGTGAAGTCGTCGAGGGCGTGCTCGACGGCCAGCTCGTCGCGCAGCTCGCGCAGGGCGGCGAAGACGGGCCGGGTCAGCTCGACGTCCTCGAGGAGGGGGGCCATGGTCATCAGGCCCCGGGGTCTGAGTTGTTCCAGGCGCAGCAGGGCGGGAAAGTCGTTCTTGAGCTGCTGCGGCGTGAAGCCGTGTTTGGAAGCCTCGCCGGCGACGTTGACCTCGAACATCACGGGAACCCGTCGCTGCCCGGCGACGCGCTTGTCGACGTCGCGGGCGTGCTTGAGCGAATCGATGGAGTGGATGGTGGAGAAGATCGCCAGGATGTCGTTGACCTTGTTGGACTGGATGGTGCCGATGAAGTGCCAGTCGAGCCCGGCGGGGCCGTCGAGGGCGGCGTGTTTCTCGGCGGCGGGCTGCAGGCGGTTCTCGCCGATGGTCTCGACGCCGGCGGCGGCCAGTTGGGGCAGCACCTCGGGGCCGACGTACTTGGTGACGGCGACGAGGCGGACGTGGTCGGCGGCGTTGGCGGAGCGTCCGCGGGCGGCCTCGATGTGGGCGAGGACGCGGCGGACGTTGCTTTCCAGCAGGGTCTGATCGAGGCTCATGGCGTCTCGGTGTAGAGCAGGTAGGGTCGGCGCTGCTCGGCGAAGGCGGCGGCGTCGGCGGCCCAGGTGTCCAGCAGGACTGCCGGCTCGAGCTCGCCGGCGAAGACACGCCCCAAGGCGTCGTCGCCCAGCATGGCCCGCAGGAAGGTGGTTTGCGGGCGGGTCCGGTCGGGGTGGCGGCGGCCGAGGTAGGCGTAGCCGTAGGCGGCCAGCCGCAGAGGATCGAAGGCGTCCCGATCGTTGAGGCTGATCTCGACGCCGCGACAGGTCGCCGCGGTGTGCTTGCCGTCGCTGGGGGCCCGCGGGGTGAATGCGACGACGCGGTAGTCGGCGCCGGGGCAGTTCTCCGTCCAGACGTCGCGCAGGCCGACGGCGTCGAGCCAGGGGGCGCCGAGGACTTCGAAGGGCCGCTCCGTCCCCCGACCGACGCTGAGATTGGTCGGCTCGAACAGGCCCGTTCCCGGGTAGCAGACGACGCCCGCGAGGCGGGGCAGGTTGGGTGAGGTCGGGCGCCAGGGCGGGGCGGGGGTTTGTGCGTCGAGATAGGTCGCGGGATCGTAGCCGGTCAGGGGTGCGACTTCGACCTCGGCCCCGGGCAGCAGCTCGCCGGCGATCCAGCGCGCCGTCTCTCCGGGCGTCAGCCCGTAGCGCACCGGCAGCGGCAGCTTGCCGACGAAGCTGTCGGCGACGCCGGGGGGCAGGGGACCGCTGACGGTGTTGCCCAGGGGATTGGGTCGGTCGAGGACCACCAGGGGGATACCGGCCTCCCGGCAGGCCTCCAGGCAGAGGTAGAGCGTACTGGTGTAGGTGTAGAAGCGGACGCCGACGTCGGGCAGGTCGTAAACCAGGGCGTCGAGATCGGCCAGTCCGGCGGGGTCCGGTGCGCGGCGCTCGCCGTAGAGGCTGACGATCTCGAGGCCGGTGGCGGGCTCGACGGTGTCGCCGACAGCGCCGGAGCGGTCGGCGCCCAGGCCGTGTTCCGGTGAATACAGGCGCACCAGCTCGACGTTCTCCGCGGCGGCCAGCAACCCCCAGGCCGGTTCGCCGGCGGCGTTGCGGGCGGCGTTGTTGACGACCAGGCCGATCCGTCGACCGGCCAGCGTGGCGCAATCGGCGGCGAGGAGGGCGTCCAGCCCCGTGGTGAAGAGCGCGGCTTCGGTGTCCGGTTCCGGGACGACGGCCTCCTCGTCCGCCCCGCAGGAACCGGCGAGGAGGGCGCAGGTCAACGCCACGGCGGCCTGGCTGCATCGCTGCCTGATGGGTTGCTCCCGGTAAGGTCTCGACGCGCCGATTCTACGTCAACGGTCCGGGCTGCGCAAGCGGGCCGGGGTCGGGTCGGTAGGCGAACTCCGGGTAGGAGACGCGGTAGAGGTAGAGGCCGTGGGCCGGGGCGGCGGGGGCGCGGTCGGGGTCTTCTCCGGCCAGCAGGCGCGCCAGCAGCTCGCCGTCCCAGCGGCGCCGCCCGAGGCGCAGCAGGGTGCCGACGATCCGGCGGACCATGCGGTAGAGGAAGGCTTCGGCGCCGATGCGCAGCCAGTGCAGCGGCGGACGATGGACGAGGCCGCACTCGTCGACGGTGCGAACCGTGCCGCCGCGACCGCCGACGGGGCCGCCGAAGGAGCCGAAGTCCCGGGTGCCGACGAAGCGGGTGGCCGCCCGCTCCATCAACTCCCAGTCCGGGGTCTCGTCGAGGATCAGAGCCCGGTCGCGCCACAGCAGGGCGTCGCCCTCGCGCAGCAGGTAGCGGTACTCGCGCCGCAGGGCGTCGTAGCGGGGATGGAAGCCGGCGGGAACGACGCGGCAGCTCACCAGGCGCAGGTCGTCGGGCAGCAGGGTCGCCAAGGCGCGCTCCAGCACCTCGTCGGGGTACTCGCGCGGCGGATCCCAAGCCGCGACCTGACCCAGGGCGTGGACGCCGGCGTCGGTACGTCCGGCGGCGACGAGGTCGACCGGCTCGGCGTAGAAGCGTCCCAGGGCTTCCTCGAAGACTCCCTGTACCGTACGTCCGGCGGGTTGGCGCTGGAAACCGGCGAAGCCCGCGCCGTGGTAGGCCAGAACGGCGACGCGACGGCTCATCGCCCCGGCTCCCCGGCGGCGGCTCGCAGCTCGGCCCGGCGGCGGGCCGCTTCGTCACCGGCGGCCAGCAGGCGGCGGGCGAAGGCCGTCAGTCGACCCCGGCGGGCGTGGACCCGCCAGCCGTCGTGCAGCAGTGCGCGGCCGCGCTCCAGCGTCGCCTGGTAACCGGCGAAAGTCTCGGCCAGTCGACGCCGCAGGAGCCGTCCCGGACGTCCGGGCACCAGGCCGGCGATCCCGTCCGGGCCGGCCGCGGCCAGCACCCCGGCGCAGAGGAAGACGGCCAGCAGACGAGCCGCCGACAATCCCGCCTCCAGGTAGTCCGTCGCCGTCAAGGGGCCGGCCAGGGCCGCCGCGACCAGGCGCAGCCCGCCGGTCAGCAGCACCAGCCACAGCCCGAGTCCCAGCGCCCGGGGCACGGCGCGCCAGCCGGAGCTTCCGACGAGCAGAACCAGGGCGGCCAGGGTCAACCCGCCCACGGGCCAGGGTCCGGAAACCAGGGCCGCCGCGGCGATCCCCGCGCAGGCGAGCAGGGCCCGCAGCCGGGGGCTCACTCCGCCTCCCGTACGACCAGGCCGTCGACGGCGGCGAAGAAGGACCGGCGCTCGTCGGCTCGGGGATCGTAGGCCAGACCGAGCCGGGCGGCGTCGGCGGGCAGTTGGTTCAGATAGGCGTCCAGGCTGCGCCATTGACCGTCGGCCCAGGCCTCGTTCCAGGCGTGGTAGTAGAAGGCGCCCTCCAGGTACAGCAGGCCGACGACGGTGCGGCAGTGCAAACCGGCGCGCCGGGCCAGGTCCGTCACCAGGGCGGCGTGCTCCGAGCAGTCGCCCCGGCGGCGGGCGTAGATCTCCGGCGCCGTCAGCTCGACACCGACGGGCAGCTCGGCCAGGTTGTCGCCGACCCAGTCGGCGATATCGGCCAGGGTGTCGTAGGGATCGTCCGAGGTCAGCGAGGCGGCCAGGTTGTCCAGGGCGCGGTCGAACTCCGGCCGCTCGGGTTCGATCGCCGGCGGCGGCGCCTCGAGGGCGTAGTTGGTCACCGTCACCCGCCAGCGGCCGTCATCGAGATCCGCCACGACCTGGAAAGGCCCCTCAGGCGGGCGCCGACCGCCCTCGACCTCGAGCACCAGCCGCCGGGTTCGGCGGGGATCCTCGATGACGCCCGTCGGGAAGATCGCTGCGCTGGCCGTCGGGTCGACCCAACCGACGTCGGCCTTCGCCGCGGTCTCGTCGGCCGCCGGGCGGATGCGCATCCCGCCGGGCAGCTCGATCAGCACCAGCTCCCCCGCCGCCGTCAGATAGATGTCCCGGGGTACGCCGTCGAGGAGGTTGATGTTGTGGTAGCCTGTAAAGCTGTCCCCGTCGATCTCGAGGATCTCCAACACGCCCCGACTCAGAGTGCCCTCGATGATCCGTGAGTAGTCGCTGGCGTAACAGCGATAGTCGACGCTCTCGCCGGGGCCCGCACCGCCGGTGACGAAGTGGGTCCCCAGGGAGCCGGGCAGACCGCCCTCGAGGTAGTCCTTGCCCTGGATGACCCCCCGGGTGCTGCTCACCGCCAGCACACCGCCCTCCAGCGCGGCGGTGATGATCGTGGTCTCCGTACCCGACAGCTGGTGGTCCGAAGCCTTCAACAACTCGCCCGCTGCATTGTAGAGCTCGCGGCGGCGGGAACTGGTCAGCATCGAGCGCCCGTCGCGCATCAACTGCATCGTCGAGTAACTCTCGATCCATACTCCGCCGGCGTTCTCCCCCGTGGTGATCGGCACGCTGTTGGAGTAGGAGTAGCCGATCTTCTCACCGTTCAGGTAGAGGGAGTACCAGTTGACGGCCGTCGCCACGGCGACGGTCAGCAGCAGAAAGAGGATTGTCAGGCTTCGACGCATGGACGATCACCTCGGCGGCTGCGGTGCGCGAGACCTTTGAAAAACCCCGCCAAAACCCGGCGCACGGTACTCACAGGCCCCGGAACTGGCACGGTTTTTGCATCTCAGCGACCGTTGGAGCGGCGGCAACGCTGCGCTTCCGCAAAAAC
>WJLX01000105.1 GCA_014728225.1 Candidatus Coatesbacteria bacterium
ATGCAAAAACCGTGCCGGTTCCGGCGCCGGGCCGGCGGGACCTGTCAAACCGGCCTAGCGGGGTTTTCCAGTGTCCGCCTACGGTGTAGTCCGGTTCAGCAGGTCGCGGTAGGTCGCTTCCAGGTAGTCGAGGTAGCCGGCCAGGCTCCACTCGCGCCGGGCGCGCTGCCGGGCGGCCCGGCCGAGTCGGCGGGCCGCTTCCGGCCGACGGGCCAGCCAGCACAGGGTCCGGGTCAGGTGCCTGTGGTCGCCGCGCTCGACGAGGAGTCCGTCGACGCCGCTCTCGATCAGTTCGGGCACACCGCCGACGGCGGCGGCGACCACGGGCAGTCCGGCGGCGCAGGCCTCGCGGATCGACAGGGGCAGGGATTCCCGTCGGCTGGGCAGCACCAGGGAGTCGACCCGGCCGTAGAGCTCGGGCAGGTCCCGGCGGAAGCCCAGCCAGGTCAATCGTCGCTCCACCCCGAGGTTACGCGCCAGGGTTTTGAGCCGTTCCCGGGCCGGTCCGTCACCGGCGATCCAGGCCTCGAGCTCCAGCGCGGCGGGCAGTTCGGCCAGGGCGCGCAGCAGGACGTCGTGGCCCTTGCGGCCGTCGATGCGCGCCGCCAGCAACAGCCGGAAGGGGCCGGGATCGCGGTGGCGGCGGACGGCGAAGTACTCGGCTGGCAGGCCGCTGTGACGGACGAAGCCGCGCCGGGGGGGGAAACCCCACTTGAGGAACAGATCGCGCTCGTAGGCCGAGACGAAGTGCACCCGATCGGCGGCGCGGGCCAGCAGGGGCGCGGCGAGGGGATAGTACCAGCGGCGGTGGAGGTTGTGCAGGGTTACCAGGAGCGGCAGTCGGCGGCCCAGGCCGCGGCGGGCGGCGACGGCGGGGCGGATGGCCTGGAGGTGGATGAGTTCGACCCGGCGCTCGAGGGCCAACCCGCGCAGTCGACGGCCCAGCTCGAGCAGCCCCCAGGGCGTGCGGGCGTGGGTCGGCAGCTCGAGGACCGCGGCCCCGGTCTGTTCGGCCTCGGCGGAGAGCACGCCCCGGTGGCAGGCCAGGATGATCCGATGGCCGCGGTCGACCAGGCCCGCGGCGACGTTGAGCATATCCCGCTCGGCGCCGCCGGAAATCAGCTCCGGTGTGACCAGCAGCAGCCTCATCGGCGGCTCCAGCGGCGGCGGGCCTCGGCGTAGAGGTTGTCGTGGAGGGCCAGGTTGCGCTCGAAGGACAACTCCTCGACGACCCAGTCACGTCCGGCGGCGGCGAGTTTTTGCGCCAGCACCGGCTCGGTCAGCAGGCGTCGCAGGACCCACCGACACCCGGCGACATCACCGACCTCGAACAACAGACCGCGCTCGTCGTCACCCAACAGCTCGGCGTTGCCCCCGGCCCGGCTGGCCGCACAGGGCACACCGGCGGCCAGGGCCTCGATGATCGAGTTGGACAGACCCTCGGCCCGGCTGGAGAGACAGCTGACGTCGGCGGCGGCCAGCACGCTGCGGACATCGCTGATGCGCCCCAGCAGGCGCACCCGGTCGCTCATACCCCGTCGCCGGACCCTGTCTTCCAGGATACGGCGCAGCGGCCCGTCACCGGCCAGCAACAACGTCGCCGGCCCCCTTGCCGTCTCCAGTCCGGCGACGGCCTCGAGCAGGGTCTCGGGGTCCTTGGGGCGGTGGAGATTGGCCACCATGCAGACCACGGGTTCTGCGCCGAGGCCGAGTTCGTTCCGGGCCCGGCGCTGCTCTTCAACCGTGACCGGCGGTTGGGGCTCGACGCCGTTGTAGATCAAACGCAGCTTGTCGGCGGGACCTCCGTGGGAGATGACATTGCTGCGGACCGCGAGGGCGTTGACCTCGACCAGGGCGGCCCGGCGCCAGTACCAACGGCAGACGCTCCAGTGGTAGCCTCGGCTCCAGGGTTCCAGCCCGCCCTCGAAGGTCGTGACCGGGGTGTCGGTCCAGCGGCCGGCGGCGACGGCGTAGAGGTTGCCGGAAAAGAGTTGGCCGGCCAGCAGCTCCCAGCCCTCACTGCGCACCTTGCGCGCCAGGGCCCTCAGGCGGCGCAGGCCCCGGGGTTTGCCGGGCAGG
This sequence comes from Candidatus Coatesbacteria bacterium, assembly GCA_014728225.1. Classification (NCBI taxonomy): domain Bacteria; phylum Candidatus Coatesiibacteriota; species Candidatus Coatesiibacteriota bacterium. The sequence goes on from WJLX01000105.1 coordinate 2,080, forward strand.
TGGGCGGCCCGGGCCGGTCGGGTCAGCTCGACCAGCGCCGGAGCCAACTCGCCGCCGAGGACGCAGACCTCGACCCGGCGCCCCCGGCGGGCCTGCCGCGCGGCCAGACGGGCGAGCTGCTTCTCCGCCCCGGCCAGACCGTACTGGCCGATTACATGGAGCACAGCCGGCTGATCGCCAGCAGCTCTCAAGGCTGGACCCACGGAGCGAGCAGCTCCTTCGCCCCGCCCTCGGCGTCCTCCGTACCGGTAATTCGGGGATACCGCCGGCAAACGATCTCGTAGGCCGACATCGGCAGGGCGACGTAGATGAAGATCATCTTGATGACCGACGGGTTGAGAAACATGCCGAACATCAGCAGGGCCAGATAGGTCATCAACGCCGCCGAGCATAGCAGGGCGAGTTGAAGATCCCCGGCCCGGCGGGCGTAGCGAACGGCGCGCAAACCGTCGAGAAAGCCCACGACGAACAGGATCAGGGAGGCTATGGCCCCCAACAACCCATACTCGCTGAGAATACTCATAAACATATTGTGTTGATCAAAGAAGGGCATATACTTGGAGTATCCTCCCTCCCGGCCGAGATTGTAGAAGCGGAAATGGCCGTAACCGACGCCGAAGACGGGATTCTCGAGGAACACCTGCCAGGCCTCGCCGATCAACCGCGCTCGGAGGCTGATCGAACGATCGGCGGGCGCGCCTTCGGTTAGGAAGCTCTGAACGCTCTGGATGCGCTGCCAGTAGATGCCGGTGGCCACGATCCCGATGATCAACACCGCGACGATTATCAACACGAAGCGCAACCGGACCTTGAGCGCCGGATTGATGATGACCAGGATGCCTACGGCGGCGAGGATGATGAAGCCGGAACGCGACTTGGACAGAATGACACCGGCGAGCATCAGGCAGACCCCGAAGATGATCAGCAAACGGGTCAGCCAATTTTTGGAATAGGCCAACAGGAAACCCGCAATCGCCAGGGCGGTGACGTTGAAACAAGCGTATTCGTTGGGGTCGTGAAACGTCCCAGCCACGCGATCGGGCTGGAACAACAGGTACTGGTAGACGCCGTAGCCACCATCGATGCTGCGGGCGATGAAGATAACCACCAATACGAGCAGCAAACCCCGCTGGTCCTGGACGTAGATGCGGACGAAGATATAGCCGACCAGCCAGGACAGGACCTTGGCGAAGTAGGCCCGCCCGATGTTGCCGTTGACCAGGGTCGAGATCGAAAAGGCGACCAGGACGAGGAAGACCAGCAGGAAACGGTAGTCGAACACCCGCGGCATCCGCCGGCTGAACTCGAGACGCCGGGTGGCGTAGTAAGCCGTGGTGACGACGGCCAGGATCAAGGCCGACCAGACCGCGGCGGTGAAGACGCCCAGGCGTACATAGTTGGTCAACAGCAGCGAAGTGATGAACAGATAGAAGAGATAGGCGGGTTTATTGATGAACAGGGAGAACAACAGAACGGCGACGACGACGAAGGCCAGCAGATACAGGGGCATGCCGTGGCGAAAGAGGAAGACGGTGGCGCCCAGCAGCAGCAGCGCCGCAGTCAATTCACGGTGACCGCGGATCCATTCCCAGAGCCCCCCCCGCCAGCGAGACAGCTTCCAGCGCAGGCTCTCGCGATGCCGCGGCTGTTCAACGGGGTGCCGCATCCTAGTCGGCCACCAATTCGTCGTAGGTTTTCAGCAGGGTTCGAGCCAGACGGGGCCAGTTGTAGCGTTCCTCGACCAGCCGACGACCGGCGGCGCCCATCCGCCGGCGCAGTTGACGGTTCTCCAGCAGCAGGGCGCAGGCCCGCACCAGTTCTCGGGTCGTTTCGGCCACCAGGGCCTCGCGCCCCGGGGTGAACTCGATACCCTCCATCGTCTTCGGCGTGGCCACCAGGGGGCGTTCCATGGCCCAGGCCTCGGGCACCTTGTTCTTGAAACCGGCGCCCCGGCGCAGCGGACTGCAGTAAACCGAGCCCCGGGCGATCCAGTCCGCCATCACCTCGACGCGGCCGCTGATCACATTGCGGGCGTCGCGGCGACCGGCCTCGACCAGGCGGGCGCTGGGACGGTTGCCGACGATGTAGACCTTGAGTCCGGGCCAGCGGCGGCGCAAGGGCGGGGCGATTCTCACGACCAACTCCCAGGCGGCGGTCTCGTTGGGCGGATAGAGGTAGGAGCCGGAGAAGACCAGACTGGGATGATCCTCCAGGGCCGGACGGGGTTCCTGCTCGGTGAGTTCGACACCGTTGGAAACCACGACGGTGTTGATCCCGGCTTCCCGGCCGCTCAGCGAGCGGGCGTCGACGTCGGTGCAGAAGACGCAGGCGTCGAAACTGCGATAGACGGCGGGTTCGTGACGGTGGACCTTGTAGAGCTCCCAGGCGAGGAAGGGCTTGAGCGGCCAGGCGACCCGGCGCAGCTGCTCCAGATACAAACGCCAGAAGGCGTCGTGGGGGGCGATCAGCCGCGGCGGAGTCGACAATCCCGCCAGACAGGCCCCGAGGAAGTAACCCTCGACGTGGACGAGGTCGTACGAGCGTCTCTGCAACCGCTGACTAATCAGCGGTTGAATACCTGCCAGTAAATAGCTGCGGATAATCAGCGGCAGGGGCGACAGGATTCCACGAATTCTGGACGGCCATGACAGGGGGCGTGAGACGATGCGGTAATCAAGCGAACGACAGACGCTTCTTAGCGGTGCGATATTCTCCCGGGGCTCTTCGTCGACGAAGCACAGCAGGTCGACCTCGTGCCGTCGGGACACCTCGCGCAGCAGGTAGAACAGCTTGGAGCAGTGCCCGCTGATCGGCGGATAGGGCACGAAGGGGGCCGTCCAGAGGAGACGATAACCGGCGCTACTCACCTTGCAACAACTCCTCGATCAAGCCGGCCACCCGGCGGGCCGCGCCGCCGTCGGCTCCGGCCTCGTGACGCTCCAGATAGGCCCGTCGGCCCGCCGCCAGCTTCCGCCGCAGCTCGGGATCGCGCAGCAACCGCTGGACGCCCTCGGCCAACTCTTCGGCATTGAAAGCCCGGTAGACACCGGCCGAGGCGGTGTACTCCAACACCGCTTCCTCGCCGGGAACCCGCAGCACTGCCACGGGCTTCCCCAACACCAGGGCCTCGACGCCGACGGTGGAAAAGATGGTCGTCGCGACGGCACAGCGGTTCAGCAGATCATAGAGGTCCAGCTCGACGGGCAGCAGGGCGTCGGGGGACAGCCCCGCCGCCTCCAGCAGCCGCCGCAGCTCGTTGGGATCCTCCCGGGGGTGGGGCTTGACGCTGACCTTCAACCGCTTTGCGCAACGCGCCAGTAAAGCGGCCCCGGCGATGAACTCGCGTTTGAGTTCCCACGTCAGCTTCTGTTCCAGGGGCTGGGAGAAGAAGACCACCTCGGGGAGCGAGCCCTCGGCCTCACTATCCCGCGCTGAAGCGGCCGGCCCGTCGTAACGCGGCCGGCCCGTCACCGTGATCCGCTCCCCGGGCACACCGTGGCGGCGAAAAACGGCGGCGGAGTAATCGCCGGCGGCCGCCAAACGATCGGCCTCCAGAGTGCCGAACAGCGGGCTGTCGAACACCATGTCCGGGCTCTCCAGGGCCAGGGTGGGGATCCCGGCGGCGGCGGCCAGGCCGAAGGCGTAGTTGACGCCGAGACCGCGCTCGCTCATCCCGACGACCAGGCGCGGCTGGAGGGTCTCGAGAAGCTCCTCCAGGGCTGAGATCAGGGGCAGTCCGCGCCACAGCTCCATCCGCAGCATGTCGACCAGACGGCAGAGCATGAAGGGCCGCAGGTCGAAACCCCGCCAGGGCAGCGGCTCCAGCAGTTCGGGCAGGCGGGCCAGCAGGGGTTCGACGTCGCGCTCGTAGGCGGCGATCCAGCGCTGCAACCTGCCGCTCTTCAGCAGGGCGGGCAGCGGGTAGCGGGGTCGATCCGGCGGGTAGCCCTCCAGCACCCGACGATCCCAGGCCGTCACCCCCCAGCTCGCCCCATCTTCCAGGGCCTCGCCGACGGGGAGCCAGTTCCGCCGGTCTTTGACGGTCACCGGTACCACCAGGATCTCGACGGCCCGCCGGGGACCACGAACGGGCAGAGAGCGCAGCAGGGTCGCGAGGGTCTTCAGCCCCCGGGCCCAACGGTCGGCCACCACCGGGCCGGAACCGCCCGGTCGGCGGCGGACGCCCAGATAGCGCGGGTAGCTCGAGGGCGGTGTCGCCGCGGCCCTGAGGTCGATCCCCCGCCGTCGACAACAGCCGGCCAGCGTCGGCAGCAGCTTGCCCGGCAGACCCGCGGCCCGCAGGGTGTCGGGCTCGAGTTCCTCAATGAAGCTCCCCAGCACGAACAGGGGGGTCGAGACCTCCTGGATCAGCCGGTACACCAGATGACGGAAGGTCGGCTCGAGCTCCAGACAACCCAGCTTGAACCGTCCCCGGCGCAACGCCCGGCCCGTCGCCAGGGTCAATGAACCGCATTCCCGATTGAGCCGCCGCCAGGCGGAACTGGTCAGCCGTCCAGCCGGACCTCGGGCCTCGATCCGCTCCCTGGCGCACAGCGCCCGCAGGCCCTCACCCAGGGCGGCGGCGCTCAAGCCGACGACGAGGGGCTCTCGTCCGCCGGAGCGCTCCGCCCGCAGGATCCGGCGAAGCTCCCGGGGCGGAATCCTGTCGAACAGGACCACCAGGCTACGCGGATTCATGGTTCCGCCCCCCGCCGAAGAGCCGCCGGAACAGCATCCCCAGCACGCCCAGCCGGCGCTCCTCGTAGACTACCAGGGGTAGGGCCGCCGCCACCGCCATCCCCAGAGCGAGCAGGAAACGCCACAGCCAGAAACCGATCGCCAAGCGGCTCATCAACCATAACGCCCCCCAGGTCACCAGACCCAGGTAAGCCAGCGGCAGACAGACCCGCAGCAGCAGCTTGAGCGCCCCCCGGGTCCCCAGGGCGAATTCCCGCACGGTGAAGAACAGCAGCAACAGCACGTAGAGGCTGAGCAAGGCGGTGGCGCCGAGTACGACGGCCAGGGGCGAACCGTACTGGAAGAACAGCCAGATCGCCAGCGCCAGGGAGGCCGCCAGCAGAGCGAGCTGGACCCCCAGCCAGCGCCCGTAGGTCTTGCGCTCCAGCAACAGGTTGATCAAAGTGTTGCCCGCCACCGTGGTCGATGAGCAGAGGGCCGAGCGAAGAATGAAGATGTAGATCAGGGGCAGGGCCGGCACGTAACGGGGCAGATAGACGGGCAGCAGGGCCGTCACCCCCAGGGCCGCCACGCAGGCCACCAGCCCGGCCAGATAGGCGTTGAGTTCGCTGTAGCGCAGCAGATTGTCGCGCAGGCGGTCCAGCCGGCCGGAACCGGTCTGCTCGGCGATCGCCGGGTTGAGCACCACCCCCAGCTTGAAAGGCACCAGGATGATGAACAGCCCCACGGTGACGGCCAGCTTGACGAAGCCGTTGGCGTCGCCGCCGATGAAACGGGCGACGATCACGGCGTCGACGTTCTCCAGGCCGTAGCGCAGGAAGCCGACCAGGGTCAGCGGCAGACCCACCTTGAGCACCCGCAGGACATCCTCGCCCCGCAGGCGTGGCTTGAGCGGCAGGCCCAGCCTGACGCGGTAGAGCACCAGGAACAAAAGCTGGACCGTCACCTGGCTGACGATCACCCCGACGACGCCCCACAGCGCCGCGCTGATCAAGGTGGCGGTGACCGAGGTGAAGCTGAAGGCCACCTCGAAACGGGCCAGCTCGTTGAAGCGCTGGTCCGCCTGGTACAGATTGGTGATCAGGGCCGTCAGGTTGGTCAGCAGGACCAGGAAGGCGCCGCCCGAAATCACCACGGCGTAGACCAGGCCCGAGGTGAAGGTCGACGGTCCGGCGATGAACAGTACCCCGACCACGGCCAGCAGGGACATCAGTCCGGTGAAGCCGTAGGTCGAGTTGCGCAGGCGGTCGAGCTGTTTCTCGTCGGCGCCCCGGCCGCGCAGGTAGGGGATCTGGCGGTAGATGCCCTGGGTGGAGCCCAGATGGACGTAGGCGCCGAAGCCGGTGATCAGGCTGACGATCAACAGCAGCCCGTAGTCGGCCGGGGTGTCGAGGAGCTTGGGCAGCAGCAGGGCCCGGACGATCCCCAGCACCGTGGTCAACAGCCCGGCGACGGACATCGCCAGAGTGCTGCGCCACAGACCACGTCCGCCGTCGATGAGTGCTGTCGGCTTTCGTTTTACCAAACCTGTCCCCGGGGGCGACCAGGCCGGACGCGGTCGCGCCGGACCCGGTCGTCTAGCAGATACGGCGCCGCTCGGGGGCGCCGTTCATCCAAGCTCGCGGCCCAGCGTCTCGAGACGGCGGCGGATCTCGTCGCGGGCCCGGTGCAGGCGGGCGACGGCGCCGACGACGCCCTCGACGGTCTCCCGCTCCATGTGGGACCACAGCGGCAGGCAGATGACGTCGCGGGCCAGCTCCTCGGTCCGCGTCAAGGGCCCGGCCGACCGGGCGACGCCCTCGAAGCGGCGCTGCAGATGCTGGGGCGGGGAGAAGTAGCGCTTGACGGCGACGTTGTCGGCGGCCAGGGCGCGGGCCAGCTCATCCCGGGAGAGGCCGAAAGCCCGTTCGTCGACGACGACGGCGAAGTCTTTGTAGGTGGTGCGGCAATCCGGCGCAAGCTCCTGGAAGGTCAGACCGGGCAGACCGCCCAGGCCGGCCTTGTAGAAGCGGACGAGCTCGTGGCGCCGGGCCAGGTTGTCCTCGTGGTGCCGCAGAGTCGCCCGGCCGACGGCGGCGTTGAGTTCGCTCAAGCGGCCGTTGAGCCCCCGGCTGGGATCGACCGCGGAGTCGAGGACGCCCAGGTTGCGCTCCAGGCGGAGGCGCTCGGCGGTTTCACGACGCCGGCAGACCACCAGGCCGCCCTCGGCGGCGGTGACGGGCTTGGTGGGCGAAAGGCTGAAGACCTCGATGTCGCCCAGGGTGCCGGCGGGACGCTCGCCCAGCCGGGTACCGAAGGCGTGGGCGGCGTCGAGAATCAGGGGGATGCCGGCCTCGTCGGCGATGCGGCGCAACTCGTCGACGGGGGGCGGGCAGCCGAAGGTGTAGACGGCAGTCAGGGCCCGGGTTTCCGGCCCGACGGCGGCCTCCGCCGCGGCGGCGTCCAGGGTGAAGTCGCCGGATCTGGCCTCGCAGAAGACCGGGGTCAGCCCGTTCCAGACGGCGGAGAGGCCCGTGGCGAAGTAGGTGAAGGAGGGCATGACGACCTCGCCCGGTGACTCGACGGTACGCAGGGCCAGGATCAGGCCGGTGGTGCAGTTGGCCAGGGCGACGACCCGCTCGGCCTCGACCCCCAGGTAGGCGGCCGCCTCGGCCTCGAAGGAGCGCACCTGGGCGTCGTTGGTGATCATCCCGCTCTCGAGGGCCCGTCGCAGATCGGGCTCGATCTCCTCGTAGGGCGGCAGGGTCGGCCGGGCGACGGGGACGGGCTCGGTGAAGAAGGGCCGCCCGCCGAGAACGGCCGGACGGTCGTCCCCGAGGCCGACGATCAGTTCGTCGAGGGCCAGCAGTTCCACGGGACGCCCGTCCTCCAGCAGCGGCACGAAGCGCACCCCGCGAGTCCGCATCGCCGCCCGCAGTTCGGCCGGATCATATCCCTCCCGGGCAATCAGAGGCTTGTCGTTGTAAACCGCGCTGACCGGGTCTTCCAGGCTACCGCCGTCGAGCAGGTGGCGGCGCACGTCGCCGTCGGTCAGGGTACCGACGAGACGCCCGGCGTCGTCGACCACCAGGGCCAAACCGCGACCGCCGGCGTCGATCGCCGCCAGGGCCCGGCTCAGGCTGTCGTGGCTGTCGACCGTTTCCATCGCCGCTCCCGTCTCAAAAACCGTTCCACTCGCCCTGAACCCGGGCCGGCACGCCGTAGGCGATCACACCGTCCGGGACGTCCTCGACGACCACGGCGCCGGAGCCGATCATCGCCTTAGCGCCGACGGCGACGCCGGGGTTGACCGCGGCGTTGGTGCCGATAAAGGTGTAGGCTCCCACCTTGACTGCGCCGGCCAGCACGGCGCCGGGGTGCAGGTGGGCGTGATCACCGATCTCGCCGTCGTGATCGACCGAACAGCCCGTATTGAGGATCACGCCGACGCCCAGGCGGGCGCCGGGGTTGACGATCGCCCCGGCGCAGACGACGAGTCCCGCGGAGAGCTTGACGCCGCGGGCGATGACGGCGGAGGGGTGGACCAGCGGCGGCAGGTGGTAGCCCAACCCGAGGGCCAGGTTGAAGATCCGTGCCCGGGTGCGATTGTCGCCCACGGCGACCACACAGGCCGTCGCCGCCCGGGGGTGCCGCTCCAGCAGGGTCGTCGAGCCGATGATCTCGACGCCGTCGAGGTAACCGCCGTGGGTGCGCGAGTCGTCGTCGACGACGGCCACCAGCTCCAGGTGACCGCTCAGCCGGATCAGGTCGGCGACCACGCGGCCGTGGCCCCCGGCGCCCACCATAACCGTGCGCAGCTCGCTCATCGCTCCACCAGCCTTTTACTGAGGAAATCGTCGTCCAATGGGGCGGACAACAGGCTCTCGACCACCCGGGGGGCGGCGCGGCCGTCGCCGTAGGGCGAGGGCTGCGCGGTCAGTTGCTCGCGCAGTTCGTCGTCGGCGCGGATCCGCGCCAGCGTCGCGCGAACACCGTCCGCCGTCGGCTCGGGGAGATCGTAAACGTTGGCGCCGCGCTCCCGACCGTCCTGGCGTCGACCGACGTTGACCACGGGCGTACCGAGCAGGGAGGCCTCGATCAAGCCGGCCGAGGAGTTGCCGACCAGGGCGCCGCAGCCGCGCAGCAAACCGACGAACTCCCGCGGCGGCAGGTTGGCCGTCAGCGCCCGGCGGTCAGCGGCGGCGGCCCAATCGCGCAGGGCGGCGATCACCGCCCGACCGCCGGCGTCGGCGTTGGGGTGGAGGGCCAGCACGGGCTCATTCAGCTCGGTCAGGGCCGTCAGGCAGGCCGCCAGTCCGCGCTGCGTCGCCGCCGCCTCGCCGGGCAGGGGATGGTAGACCAGCAGGTGGAAAGGTCCGTGTAAATCGAGACCCAGCCGCTCCCCGAGCTCGCTCAGCTCGGCCTCGTCCAGGGGCCGCTGGTCCCGGGCGTGGTCCAGGGCCAGGGAGCCGACGCGGTGAACGCGTTGCGGCTCCTCGCCCCAGGCCAGCAGGCGCTCTTCGGCGGCGACGGTGGCCGGAAAGAGGAGCTGGGCCAACCGGCTGACGGCGTGGCGCGGTCCGTCGTCGACCCGGGAACGGTCACCGGCCTGGAGCTGGGCCAGGGCCACCCGGCTGTACCAGGCCGCCGTCGCGGCGCCCAGGACCTCGACCCGATCGCCCAGCACCACCAACCAGTGCGGTCGCTCCGTGCGCCAGAGCTCGGCCAGAGCGCCGCAGACCCTGCCGGCCAGGTCGGCCATCCCCGTGAGGCTGTCGTCGGCCTCGTCGAGGGGCGCCAGGCGCCGGGGCCGGAAACCGTCGGCCTCGACCAACTCGACGGTCGAGCCCCGCGAGACGGCCAGATGCCCGGCGGCGGCGTAGACGGCCGGCTCGACGCCGGGCTCGTCCTCCAGCAGCCGCAGCAGGGGGCGCAGCAGGCCGTAATCCGAACGGCAACCGGTGAGGACGGCGACGCGGAGCACGGCTCAGCGGGTGAACAGGACGCCGGACAGGTGCCGGGTGACGGTGTAGGCGCCCTCGCGGCCGATGGTGTCCTCGGCGACGTGGTAGAGGGTGTCCATCAGGTCGTCCCGGGCGGCCAGATCGGCCTCGAGTTCCCGGTACAGCCGGCTGGAGGCGAAGTACTCCACCAGGTCCACCGGCCGGGGGAAGCGCAGGACATTGGTGAAGTCGCTGCGCTCGCCGGCTCCGAAGGCTGACTCGAGGACGGGCAGAACCTGGGTGGTCAGGTCCCGGCCCAGGGCCTGCTCCTTGATCTGCGGCGCGCAGTCGATGATCTCATCGTAGAAGCGTCGGAAGGAGGCCTGATCGTCCGGGGCGCCCCCGACGACGAAGAGCCGCCCTCCCGCCTTGAGCAGCCGGTGCAGCTCGTCGACGGAGCGCTCCAGGTCGGGGATGAACTGCAGGGTGAAGACGGCGACGGCGAGGTCGAAGGCGCCGTCGCGCCAGGGCAGGGTGTCCGAGGGCTCCAGGGTCTTGAACTCGACGGGCAGCTCGGCGACGCCCTCGAGGATCTCCCAGGCCTTCTCGTACTGGGGCTCGAAATCCACCGCCGCCAGGCTGCCGCCCCGGGCCAGGGCCCGGGCCAAGGGCAGGGAGAGGTTGCCCACGCCGCAGCCGTATTCGAGGACCGCTTCATCGTCCTGCGGCGCCAGGCTCTCCAGCAGCCAGCCGGCCAGGTCGGCGTTGCCGAAGCGGACGTGCACATCGACGGCCGAGCGCCGCCGTACGGCCTCGGCGGGTAACGGCTCCGGCGCGGTATCGAACTCCTCGTAGTCGCTGGTCACCACTGCAAGCCCTCCGTGGGTTCGTCGATTGTGTCTCGTGTCAACGGTCGTCCGGCGGCCAGATCGCGGTTCAGTTTGCAGCCGTAGAGCGCGTCCAGGTTACGCGGGTCCAGCCCCCGTAGCGGTCGACGGGCGATCAAGTCGCCCGGTTCCAAGGCGTGCCCGGCGGCCAGATCCCGGGCCACCCGCAGACCCTTGCGCGCCGCGGCGCGGGCGTCGTCCTCGGCCGGACGGTGGGCCTTGGTCCGCCCGCCCAACTGAAGCTCGGCCCGGCGCAGCCGCCGAACCAGCTCGGCCAGCTCGGCGGGTTCGGCGCTGGCCCGCTGATCCGGACCCGCCGCCTCGCGGTCCAGGGTAAAGTGTTTCTCGATCAGCACCGCCCCCAGGGCCGCGGCCAGCAGCGCCGCCTGGAAGCCCCGGCTGTGGTCCGAATAGCCCACGGGAACGCCGTAGCGCTCGCGCAGCGCCGACAGGGCGCGCAGGTGCAGCTCGGCGTCGGGAGCCGGGTAGGCGCTGGTGCAGTGCAGCAGCACCAGGGGCGCCTCCCAGAGGCGTTCGACGGCCCAGTCGATGTCCCGGGGCCCGGCCATCCCCGTCGAGACGACGAGGGGCAGCCCGGCGGCCCGGGCGGCGTCGAGGACGAAGGGATCGGTCAGCTCACCGGAGCCCAGCTTGAGCGCGTCGACGCCCAGCTCGACCAGCAGCTCGACCTGGGCGGCGCCGAAGGCCGAGGCCAGGAAGTCGATACCGACCGCGGCGCAGTAATCCCGCAGCCCGGCCAGCGCGTCGCGGTCGAGGGTCAAGCGTTCCAGCATCCGGCGCTGGTCGGACAACCCGGCGGCCGCGCTCTGGTAGGCGGCCGTCGGGGCGTCGTCGTCCACCAGTTCGGCGGGGTCGAAGGCCTGGAACTTGACGGCGTCGGCCCCGGCCTCCCGGGCCGCGTCGATCAAGCGCCGGGCCGCGATCGGATCGCCGTTATGGTTGACGCCGATCTCGGCCACCACGTAGACCGGCTCACCTACGGCCAGACGGCGACCGCTAAGCTGGACCGGGCTGGCGCTCAAGGCTGACCTCTCGGCGATCCGCAGGGAGTCTAATAAGAGAAACTTAACTCATCGGGCAACAGATTGCAACTACAGCGATTGTCCGGCGGCTCAGGCGCGGCCGCGGCGATAGATCAGGGCGGCCTCGGCCACGGCCAGGTCCCAGTCGTCGTCGACGTCGACGGACTCCCAGGGCTCCATCACGTAGGCGGCGACGGCCTCGCCCAGCAACCGGTCGGCGGCCAGCAGCTGCGGCGTGGTCAGGTAGAGGGCGCCGTTGGGCCGGTAGAGGGGCGGCAGCTCCTGGCGCCGCCGCGGCCGCTCCCGCTCCAGGGGTACGGCCAGGCCGTCCTCGACCCGCCAAGCCCAGGCGGGGTGGCTCTCCACCGGGGCCAGGGAGAGCAGGGAATCGCAAGCGACGGCGGCGAACAGCTCCAGGGCCTCGTCGAGATGCCGCCCCGTGCGCAACGGCGAGGTGGGCTGGAGCACGACGACGACCTCGGGCCGATAGCCCTCCTCGGCGGAGAGCCGGGCCAGGGCGTGCTGGACCACGGGCAGGGTCGGCGTCGCGTCGTCGGCCAGCTCCGCCGGTCGGCGGAAGGGCGTCTCCAGGCCCAGCTTGGCGCCCAGGCGGGCTATCCGGTCGTCGTCGGTGGACAACACGGCGCGCAGCGGGGCGCGGCAATCGTTCACGCAGTCGGCGGTGTAGGCCAGCAGCGGCCGTCCACCCAGCTCGGCCAGGTTCTTGTGCGGCAGCCCCCTCGAGCCGCCGCGGGCCGGAATGAGGGCCAGGACCTCCACCCTCAGGCCAACCAGACGTCGCCGGCCGCGCGGTGTCCGGCGGTGGCGTTGCGGGTGTCGACGACCAGGGGCGACCGCTCGACGATCCGCTCGTAGTCGAGGTCGCCGTGGTCGGTGATGATCACCGTCGCGTCGTAATCGCCGACCCTTTCGTAATCGGCGCCCAGCCCGACGCTCTCCAGGCGCAGCTCCGTCTGTCGGGTGGGCGGCATGACCGGGATGTAGGGGTCGTGGTAGTCCACCAGGGCGCCCCGGGCCAGCAGACCCTCCATCACCGGCACCGCCGGGCTCTCGCGCATATCGTCGATGTCCGGTTTATAGGCGATGCCCAGCACCAGCACCCGGGAGCCCTTGAGCGGCTTCTCGTGGCTGTTGAGGGCCTCGCCGACGCGCTCGACCACCAGGCGCGGCATGCCGGAGTTGATCTCCCCGGCCAGCTCGATGAAGCGGGTACTCATCTCGTACTCGTGGGCCTTGTAGGTCAGGTAGAAGGGATCGATGGGGATGCAGTGCCCCCCCAGGCCCGGTCCGGGCCAGAAGGCCATGAAACCGAAGGGTTTGGTGTTCGCCGCCTCGATCACCTCATAAACGTCGATGCCCATCTTGAGACACAGGGTCTTGAGCTCGTTGACCAGGGCGATGTTGACCCCGCGGAAGGTGTTCTCGAAGATCTTGGTCAACTCGGCCACCTCGGGACCGGAGACCGGGACCACCCGCTCGAAGACCGGTTCGTACCACGCCAGGGCCGCGCGCAGACAGTCGTCGGTCACCCCGCCGAGCACCTTGGGGATCGTCCGGGTGTTGAAATGCTTGTTGCCCGGATCCTCGCGCTCCGGCGAGAAGGCCAGCTGGAAATCCCGCCCGACCTCGAGGCCGGAGCCCTCCTCCAGCACGGGCAGCAGCTCCTCCCGGGTCGTGCCCGGGTAGGTCGTCGACTCCAGGATCACCAACTGCCCGGGCCGCAGGCGGGCGGCGATCTCCCGGGCCGTGGCCATCACGTAGGACAGGTCGGGCTGTCGATGAGCGTCGAGGGGCGTCGGCACACAGATCGCCACGGCGCCCACCTCGCTGAGGCGGTCATAGTCCGTGGTGGCGGCCAGCCCGCCGGCCTGGACGGCGGCGGCGATCCGGGAGTCTGGAATCTGGCGGATGTAACTCCTCCCGGCGCCCAGCCGTTCCACCTTGGTCTCGTCGATGTCGAAGCCCAAGACGCCGACGCCGGCCTCGGCGAAGGTCAGGGCCAGGGGCAGGCCGACGTAACCCAGACCGATGACGCCGAAGAGCCCGCGGCGCTCGGCGCTTTGGGGCTGTGGATTATGGATGGTCAAGGAACAATCCTCCGTTGCGTTGTCCGATGCATTGTTGTGAAAGCGCCGGCGCGACGGCCGGTATGCGGGGAGCGTTGTCCGGTTGAGCTGCTCAAGCGCGCTTCGTCCGTCACCCCCGCCCTATGAACTCAACGGCCCCAGCTTGAGCCGCATCAACCGGCTGAAGAACCAGCCTCGCAGGGCGGCCAGGGGCAGACGTCCGCGCAGGCGCAGGTAAACACGGTTGAGCAGCCAGGCGAGCTGAGCCCGACCCGGCCGGGCCGGCAGGCTCTGCAACCGTCCCCGATGACGCAGCAGCCGTACCCGGCCGATCAGGGGTCCGGTGCGCTCGACGATGATCCGGGCGTCGGGGTTGGCCCACCAGCCGTCGGCGTCGCGCCGGCAGAGGCGATGGACCGCCAGCTCACCGCTCCGCAGGTAGGCCGCCAGCTCGCCGACTCGGGGCGGACGCTCGCCGAAGGGCTCCAGCAGCACCTCGGCGCCCCGGGGGATCTGCCGACCCATGCAGCAGCCCCGGGTGCCCAGCCAGCGCGATCCTCCCTGCATCAGGCCCTCGACCAGGAGACCCGGAATATCTGGTTGTTCCAACGCGCGCATAACGCTACGAGGTGCCCCCGAATGCCGGAGGCAGACACCAATCAGGGGGGCCGGCAAGATAGTAAGGACCACAAATGCCCGGCCAGAGCTTAATACAGGTCAGGTTATCACTTTCGGTGGGATCAAAGGTGCAATCGATCAGCACTGCTTGATCGAAGACCTGCTTGCTCGCCAACTCCGGTTTGCGGTAGGGTTGCTTCGACATCTGCTACTCCTTTAACTGTCGGCTCTCGCAGACAATATTTGATGCAACTGAAGATTTTTCTTCGCCTGTGAGCAAACGGTGGGGGATGGTTTCCAGGCACTACCGGTCTCTAGAAAAGCTATCCCTGAACAGCGGCTGCACTGGATGGCAAACCGGCAATCCCGACAAGTTGGGTGAACTAATTTTGCAATGCCCCTCCAATACATCAGCCTGGACGAGTGTTGCCAAATACGAGCCACCGACTGGAACGCCGCCTTGCCCAAAACAAGAGGAGTTTGAATACAGGGCGAGATATCCCCATTGGGACTAACAGCAAATGTACTCAATCCTGCGTTACAAGGTACCGCCCGCCGAACGGGTTCGAGCGCGTGTGCTCTTGTTTCTGCTCCGCGAGGGACCGCTCGTTGTCCTTCCACCCAGGCTGTTTCGTCAACACTAAGGTAACAATCGGCCACGGGCTGCTCGCCCCTGTTAGTGGGCGTTATGTATCCCGTAGACACATAGGTGCCGCCGAGGTTGTGGGCTAATCGTTCCAGTCGATTATGCTGACGGTAGTTCTCTTTCAACAGGGAGGTCTTGATTTTGACGAAGAGGCCCGCCTCGCGGAACAGCCTAAGTGATCGAATGATACGCTCGAAACTACCCGGCACTCCACTGAAGGCATCCTGGGTTCGCGCATCCGCTCCATGGAGTGATACCTCGATAAAACGCACATTGGCCTGAACTAACCGCTCGACCTTTTCCTCATTATAATCGTAGGCATTGGTAAATAACCGGATGAAAAAGCCGTCGTTGCCGAGTTCCTCCAACAGCTCCCAGAAAGCGGGGTACAGCGTCGGCTCGCCGCCGGTCAGCAGCAGGTTCACATCTCCAAGCTCGGCGGCCTCGCGAAAGATAGTCGTCCATTGAGCCGGGGACATCTCTTGCGCCCGGGAGCTGTTTCGATCAATGTAACAGTGTTTGCAGTTCAACTGGCAACGATAAGTCAGTTCGCAACTAATACTTAGGGGAATATTGCTTCTGCTCAGCGCTCTGCGAAAAGTGAAAAAATCCGCTCTTAGGTCGTCCGTGTTCAACGTACGACCTCCAGCACCTGGCGGCGGACGAGCTGCTCGACCAGTTCGCTCAGGTCGGCCTCCAGCACCGCGCGGTCGACGTCGTACTCCTCGAGCAGGCTGTCGATGATCCCGCTCCACTCGCGCTCGCCGTCGCAGAGTTCCCAAAAGCGGGCCCCGACAGCCTGCAGGTTGTGCAGGTTGCCGTCGAAGGGCGTGATGATGAAGACCTCGTCTTCGACCCGGCGCCAGGGGATGTCCTGATGGCGGCGGGGAATGTCGTCGTCGAGCGGGCGGTTCATCGGCGGTGTACTCCTTTTCAGTGACGCTCTCCCGCCCGGCGGACCAGGGGCCACAGCAGGCGGCTCAGGCCGTAGGTCAGGGCGCGGGCCGGACTCTGGCAGAGCAACAGGCCGAGCAGCCGGGCGCGGAGCTGCAGGCCGCCGGTGGACTTCAGCAACCGGAACCGGTAATCGTCGGCGGGCAGGATCGCCCCCGGGGGCAGCCGTCGGCGCAGGGCCGGGAAGCGGCGCAGGTAGGCCAGAGCAAAGTCGTAGAGCCGTTCCAGGCCGCAGCGGCGGGCGTTGCCCTTGACGGTCGCCCAGTCCACCAGGGGAGCCAGCCGGTGGAGGTCGAGGACCCAGAGCAGGTGGCGTTCGAAGAGGTGCTCCTTGGCCAGATGGGCCAGGGCGAACAGGGCGGCGTCCTCGAGACGGGGCACGTAGACGCGTCCGCTCTCCAGCTCCAGGGGCCGGCGATTGGCCCACAACTCATCGTAGCCGCGGTAGCGACCCGGCGGCACCAGATCGAAGTGGACCTCGAGGCTGCGATCGTCCTTCTGCCAGCTCAGGTGGACCCAGGTGCGGTAGAGCCGTCGGGCGTAGGCGCCGTGTTCGCGGGTCAGCCAGCCGCCGCGCGCCAGCCGGCGCCGCAGCTCGTCGTACAACCGCCGGGGGCAGAAGAGGTCGATGTCGACGGAGGACCGGGCCCCCGGAGGATAGAGCAGCCGGGCGAAGTGGACGCCCTTGAGCACCACGGGCTGCAGTTCGCCGGCCAGGCGGGTCAGCTCGACGGTCAGGCCCTCGTTGATCAATTGGCGCCGCAGAACCTCGAGCCGGGCCCGGCGCAGCTCGGCGGCGTAATCGGCGGGTAGTTCGTCCAGCAGGCCCGCCGTCTCCAACTCGGCGCAGACCGCGGCGCTGAGGCGCTCCAGAGCCAGCCGTCGGCGCAACTCCGGCTCATCGGCCAGTCGACGGGCCAACGCCGAAGTCGACCCCGAGACCAGTTCCAACAGCGCTACTTCTTGCCCAGGAAGCGCTGCCACAGGGAGCGTTTCTGCGACGAATCGACCTCGCCGCGGTGGTAGTAATAGTAGTAGTAACGGTGCGACTTGTAGGTCCGGGTCAGGTCCACCTTGTTGAGGACGAAGCCCAGGATGTTGGCCCGCGCCTTGCGCAGGTGCGCCACGGCCTCGCGGGCGGCGTCGGCTTCGGTGCTCTCGCTCTGCAGCACCAGGATCGCCCCGTCGGCCAGGGTGCTCAGGATCGCCGGATCGGTAACCGCCAGCACCGGCGAGGTGTCCATCACGATACGGTCGAACCGCTGACGCAGGCGCTCCACCAGGCGCCGGCAGCGCTTGCTGGCCAGCAGCTCCGAGGGGTTGGGCGGCAGGTGGCCGGCCGGCAGCAGGTAGAGGTCATCGATCCCCGTGGGACGGATGCACTCGTCGTCCTCGCGATCGCCCAGGATCAGCTCGGTGATCCCCGGCGTGGTGGGCACGCTGAAGTACTTCTGCAGCTCGGCCTTGCGCAGGTCGGTGTCGACCAGCAGCGTGGAGAGTCCCTGCTGGGCGAAGGAGAGGCCCAGGTTGGACGACAGGGTGGTTTTTCCGTCGCCCTTGCTGGGGCTGGTGACCGTAATCAGCTCCAGTTTACGGTCGACGCTGAAGTACTGGAGGTTGGTGCGCAGGATACGGTAGGACTCGGCCACCGGCGAACGGGGATGACTCAGCAGCAGCGGCTTGTAGGGCTCGGGGGGGCGCTCGCTGTCGGCGATCTTGGGGATGACCCCCACCGAGCGAATCCCCAGCAGCTGGCTGGTCTCTTCGGCGGTCTTGAGGGTGGTGTCGTTGAGCTCGATGATCACGGCCAGCCCGACGCCGACGACGATGCCGATCAGCAGGCCGATCAGGATATCGCTGGTGTGATTGGGGCTCACCGGGGCCCGGGGTACGAGAGCCTGGTCCAGAATGCGGGCGTCGCCGGTCTCCATGCTCTCGTTGATCCGCGCTTCCTCGTAGCGCTCCAACAGCATGGTGTGGATCTTGTTGGCCACGTCGGCCCGGCGCTGACGCAGGGCCAGCTCCATCTCCTGCTTGGGCAGCTCGCCGATCCGGGCGCTCAGCGCGGCAATCTCCTCGTCGATCCCGCCCAGTTGAGCCTCCAGGCGTTCGATCTCCCCGGAGATGTAGCCACGGCGCCGCGACTGGCGCAGCTGTTCGCGCAAGTCCTCGGCTGCGGCGGTCAGCTGGCCGTCGATGGCCTGCAGACGCGGATTCAACGGACCGGTCTGCTCCTCGAGCTGCTGTCTCTCGACGAGCAAGCGGCCGATCTCCCCGGCGTAGGCCTGCAGCACCGGATCGGAATGAATGCCCTGCCAGGTCGTCAGCGTCGTCAAGCCCTCGACACCGAGCTCGCCCGTGGTCGTCAACTCCTCGATGGCGTCCTGAACGGCGTAGAGAGCGCTGAGGTCGGTGGCGATCTGATAACGCCGGGCCTCGGTGTTGGAGAGACGCTGGGTGGTTTGGGCGGCCTCGTTGGTGAAGGTGACCAGGCCGGTCTCCTCCTTATACCGGCGCAGCATATCCTCGGTGTTGCGCAGCTTGAGCTCGGCCACCTCGATCTGCTCGCCGATGAATTCCCGGGCTCGGCGGGCCCGCGACTGCTTCCAGCGCAGGTTTTCCTCGACGTAGACCTCGGCGACGGCGTTGGCCAGCTCGGCGGCGCCCTGGGGATCGGTGCGCCGCACACTGATGATGATCGTGTTGCCCTCCTTGGCCTTGCGCACGATGGTGCTCTGGCGGATGCCCTCGGCCAGGGTGGCGGGATCGGAGGTGCGGATGGTGATGGTTTTGTCCGGGCTCGGCGAGGGATCCTCGAGGGTGAAGCCCATCAGGCCGTCGTCGGTGACGAAGGGTTCGGAGTAGGTACCCCGGCCGACGCTCTCTCCCGTGGCGGAACTCAGAAGCTCGTAGGAGTCGGTATCCTCGACGAGCTGATACTCGCCGGGGGGGAAGCCCTGTTCGACCCAGGGGGAGATGAAGCTGGCGCCCTGGGGACCGTCCGCGCTGGCCTCGAAGGCCAGGTTGAGTTTATCGACCACCCCCAGGGAGGTGCTGCGGCTGGAGATGATCTGGATCTCCGTCTCCAGCCGGTAGGGGTAGTAGTTGGAGTAGTAGCCGCCGATGAAGTTCTCCTGGCCCTGGGTTTCCAGCACCAGGGAACAGGCGGCGACGTAGGTCGGCGCCGTCGAGAAGGTGCGGTAGGCGCTGAAGGCGGTGATGGAGACTACGGCGAAAATGATGATCCACTTACGCTTGCGCAGGATCAACAGGTAATCGGCCAACCGCGGTCCCTCGGAACTGGGGGGCCTTCCAGCGGTCTGTTCCTGCTGTTGGAAGTCTTCGGTCGCCATGTCACCAGTTGAGGTAGTAGAGCCGGTTGAGATTGATCACCGAGGCAATGGTGGGGCTGAGACTGCCGAGGAAGGCGTTCCAGTCGCCGATGAAGGAGCGCGAAACGTAGACGATGTCGCCGGAGCCCAGAGGGATGTCCCAGTTCGCCCCGCCGCCTTCCAGGATATCATCGACATTCACCAGATAGAGCTTGGTCGCCTCCGGCAACACCCGGACCACGGCCACCTCGCTGGCGACGGCGTGCTCGTTGAGGCCTCCGGCCTGGGACAGGGCCTCGATGAGGGAGATCCCGACCCGGTAGCCGTAGCGGCCGGGCTTGGCGACCTCGCCGAGGATGTAGACCCGACAGCTATTGTACTCCAGCACCTGGAGTCCGAGCTGCAACCGACCGAGGTAGGGCCGCCAGCCATCGGCTAGGGCTTCGCGTAACTGCCGCACGGTCAAACCGGCGGCGCGGAAGTCCTCCAACAGGGGCAGGTTGAGGTAGCCCTCGGGATCGACGAAATAGGCTCCGGACAACTCGGGGTGCTCGAGAACGGTGATGTTGATCTTGTCGTCGGGTCCCACGCGGTAGCTGGTCTCGGCCAGAAAGGCGGCGTCGACCACCGGGGCCTCGATGATCTCGACGGTACGCCCGGCCAGGGGATCCTCCACCGGCGCCTCCGCGGCAGCGCCGAGCGTCGCCGGCGCCGTGAGCGCCAGCGTCCATGCCGGGATCAAAACCGTGGTCAGCCTCATCAAATCACCATCAGCTCGTAACGTTTAGTGGTGCAAACTACGGGTTCCGCATGGCGCGGAGCCCCTGTGGCATAGCGGTGCAAGAAGTATGCCAATCCCGTCCAGGCGGGCCTCGGCAGCGGAATAGCGGACGCGGGCGGTTCGCCTCCGGCGCTGAGGCAGGTGCGGGCGACCAGCGGTACATCCGGCGGGAGCGCCGTCGAACGGCTTTTTTCGGCCACCGCCGGTCGCGACGGCGTTAAAAGCCCCCTACTCGCTGGGAATTATAAGCTTCCGGCTCAGCCGGGTCAACCCGGCCGGGGTGCGAATTCCGGGGTCTTAACTCCCTTGCGGGGGGCCTTTTGCCCCATTCGAGCCGTCGCCGGGGGTCGGGGAGTCGGTTTTCCGCGGGGGACCGCACCCGTGCTTGACCGTCGCCGGGGGCGTTGATATAATCCCGCCGATTGCGCGATTATACCAAAACCGTCAGCGAGGCGAGGGCCGCCATGCACTACGCCGTCTGCATCAAACAGGTGCCCGACATCACCGACGTCAAGATCGATCCCGAGCGCGGGACCCTGATCCGTGAGGGCGTGCCCAGCACAACCAACCCCTTCGACCTCTACGCCCTCGAGGCCGCCCTGGACCTGCGCGATCGTTACGGCGGCAAGGTCACCGCCCTGACCATGGGCCCGCCCCAGGCCGCCGACATCCTGCGCGACGCCGTCGCCATGGGCGTCGACGAAGTCGTCTTGCTTTCGGACCGCGCCTTCGCCGGAGCCGACACCCTGGCCACCAGTTTCGTCCTGGCCACGGCGGCGGCCAAACTCGAACCCGCTCCACGGCTGATCTTCGCCGGCAAACAGGCCATCGACGGCGACACCGGTCAGGTCGGTCCCGGCATCGCCCGCCGCCTGGGCTGGACGCAGATCACCTACGCCTACCGTCTCGGCGAGCCCCGCGAGGACGCCATCGAGGTCGAGCGCCTGCTCGAGGACGGCCGCGAGGTCCTCGAGGCCCGGTTGCCCGCCGTGGTCAGCGTGGTCAAGGACCTCAACGAACCCCGCCTGCCCAGCCTGCGCGGTCTGCGCCGGGCCCGCCGACTCGAGGTCCCCGCCTGGGGGCTCGGCGATCTGGGCATCCCCGAGGAAGAGGTCGGCCTGGCCGGCTCGCCGACCCAGGTGGTCAAGATATTCAACCCCTCGAGCCGCAAGACCGAGGGCGAACTCTCCGACGCCCCGGCCCACCAGGCCGCCGCCCTGCTGGTCAAGTGGCTGGAGGACAACCGGGTTCTCGAAGCCTGAACCCGCCCCAGCGCCCGAACACCGGCTGTGACTACCCGCGCGAATCAACCCCCGGAGGTCGGCAAGTGGCCCACCTGCGCATCGAAGAAAAGCTCTGCATCGGCTGCGCCAAGTGCGTCAAGGTCTGCCCGTTCAACGCCCTGGAGATGGACGGCGATGTCGCCCGGGTCAACGAACGCTGCACCGACTGCGGCGCCTGCGTCGACGAATGCCCCGTCGACGCCATCGTCCTCGACCGGCCCGAGACCGTCGGCGGGATGGACCTCGCGGCCTATCGCGGCGTCTGGGTGGCCGTCGAGACCCAGGACGGCGCGCCGGCCCACGTCAGCCTGGAGCTGCTGGGCCAGGGCCGCGAGCTGGCCGACGACCTCGACGTGCCGCTGTCGGCCCTGCTGGCCGGCTCCGACGTCGCCGACGGCGCCGACGAGCTGATCGCCCACGGCGCCGACGTCGTCCACCTCGTCGAGCACCCCCTCCTCGAGCGCTACAACACCGACGGCTACGTCAAGGTCGCCGCCGAACTGATCGAGCGCTACAAACCCGAGATCGTCCTCTTCGGCGCCACCAACAACGGCCGTGACTGGGCCGGAGCCCTGGCCACCCGACTGGGCACCGGGTTGACCGCCGACTGCACCGGGCTGACCATCGACCGCGACGAACGCCGCCTGTTGCAGACCCGGCCGGCCTTCGGCGGCAACATCATGGCCACCATCATCACCCCGCGCCACCGGCCCCAAATGGCCACGGTGCGGCCCAAGGTCTTCCCCGTGCGCCCCGCGCCCGATCACGAGGGCCGGGTCGTCCGCGAAGAGGTCGACCTCGTCGACACCGACCTGCTGGCCGTGCTGAAGGAATTCATCCCCTCCAAGGCCGAATTCAACATCGCCGAGGCCCGGATCATCGTCTCCGGCGGCCGGGGCCTGGGCAAGCCCGAGCATTTCACCAAGATCTACGCCCTGGCCGAGGCCCTCGGCGGCGCCGTCGGAGCCAGCCGCGCCGCCGTCGACGCCGGCTGGATCCCCTACCCCCACCAGGTCGGCCAGACCGGACGCACCGTCCGCCCCCGACTCTACGTGGCCTGCGGCATCTCCGGCGCCATCCAGCACCTGGCCGGGATGAAGACCTCGGAATATATCATCGCCGTCAACAAGGACCGCAACGCGCCGATCTTCGACTTCGCCGACTTCGGCATCGTCGGTGATCTGCACGAGGTCGTCCCCGAACTGACCAAGATGCTGCAGTAGCACGGCGAATCGTCTGCCGTAGCCGGTAAAACCGGGAGGCCGCGGCCTCCCGGTTTTTTCTCACCGAAACCCACTTTCAATCCGCGCGGCTACTCCAGCCCCGGAAGGACAACCGGCCTCGGCCGCCTCAGCGCGGTGGTTGCCAGCCGGTGACGTCTGGTTCGCGGCGCATCTCGGCGTCGAGATCGACGGTGCGCTCGACGACGCGGCTCCAGTCCAGCTCGGCGGCCCAGCGTTTGGCGTTCTCGCCGAAGCGGCGCAGCAGTTGGGGTTCGCGCCACAGGCGCAGGATCTTGGCGGCCACGTCGGCGGGAGACCGGGGATCGGCCAGCAGGCCGGTCTCGCCGTCGAGGACGGCGTCGGGCACACCGCCGAGGGTCGAGCCGAGGGAAGGGGTTCCGGCTGCGCCGGCCTCGATGTAGACGATGCCGAAGCCCTCGGCCCGGCCCGGCGGCTCGTCGCGGCTGGGCATGCAGAACAGGTCGGCCAGGCGGTAGTGGGCGGTCATCTCCTCCTCGGGCACCCGGCCGAGGAAGCGCACCCGTTCGGCGACGCCCAGGCGGTCGACCAGCTCGCGCACCGCGGGAAGGTAGTCGCCGTGACCGCCGAGGAGCAGGTGGGTTTCGGGGAACTCGCTCAGGACGGCGGGCAGGGCGCGCACCAGGGTGTCGTAGCCTTTGCGGGCCACCACCCGGCCGACGATGTAGAGCAGGCGGGCCTCGGCGGGCAGATCGTAGCGGCGGCGCAACTCGAGCAGTTTGTCCTCGGTGACGGGGCGGCTGAAGCGCTGGTAGTCGACACCGGGGTGGATGACGGCCACGCGCTCCGGCGGCGTGTGGTGCAGGCGCTGGCAGATGTCGCCGGCGTAGCCGGCGTTGGCCACCACCCGGGTCGCTTCGCCGAAGCTGGCGCTGAAGAAGGGCGCCAGGCGGGGGTCGTTGCCCCAGTTGAGGTTTTCGGTGCCGTGGGCGTAGACGAGGTAGGGCCAACCGTAGAGGGCGCAGAGGAGCCAGGCGACCTGGGAGGCGGGCAGGCCGAAGCCGACGTGGATCGAGGCGGGGGATCGCTCGGCGGCGAGGTCGCAGGCGGTCCGGAACAGGGCCAGAAAATCGCTGAGGAAGTGCAGAGAGAGGTTTGCGAGGAAGGCCTCGAGGGTCTCGAGCACCCGAGGCGAAGCGGGGCGGCCGGGCAGTCGGGCGGCGGCCGCGGCGGCCCCGTCGATCAGGCGTTGGAGCTGGAACGGAGTGTCGCGCCGGCCGGCGAAGTAGCGGCGGACGGCAACGGGGCTCACTGGATCGAAATCACGCCAGCCAAAGCGATAACGGTCGACGACGCGGACGGACAGCCCGTTGTCGGCCAGCCCCTCGGCGGCGTGGCGCATCCAGGTCTCGATACCGCCGACGGCGGGAGGATAGGAGGCGGCCAGGTAGAGAACGCCGTCGCCGGTTGCTTCGGCGCTGCGGGGCTGCCGACGTTCCAGCTTCCGGCGGAAACGCCGCGCCGCCCAACCACCGAGCCAGCGCCGCGTCGTCGATACGAACCACGGCAGAGCGTCCTTGGTCAAACTGCAGGGCGCCGAGGCGTAGGGCACCACCCAGACCTCGGCGGCGTGGAGCAGGGCCAGCAGGCGCAGGCGCCGGGGGATATCCCCGGCCTTGTAGGCCGTCAGGTAGATACGGTGGTAGCGGCGACCGGCCAGGCGGCGGCGCAGGCGCCAGAGATCGAACCCGGCGCCCTCGCCCCGCTCGCTGAGATTAAGCACCTCGGCGGCCGGAGGCCAGGCCGTCAGCGCCGGGTAGTTGACGTCGATGATTAACTCATTCATTAGTCATCAGCGGTAGTGGAGCAGGTGGGTTTCGGCGGCGGCCCAGCCTTCGTCAGTCTCGATGAAGATCAGGTCTTGCAGGTTCTCGGCGGCGGGGTGCTCGCTCTCGCTCAACCCGCCGGCGGCGTCGACGCGGGCCAGGTAAGCGCCGGGCCCGCAGATCCAGCAGCCCCCGCCCGCCGGATCGGCGGCCACGCCGAAGAGGGTCCGTTCCGTATCGACCACGGCTTCGGCCCCGGCGGCGTCGAAGCGGTAGACCACGCCGTCGGCGGCGACGAGCCAGCCCGCGCCATCCGCCGTCAGGGTGCAATCCTCGAGACGGTCCCCGCCGGTGGAATGGTAGCTGGAGTCATCGCCCTCGATCAGCAGGGCGGTTCCCGTTCCGGCGGCGTCGGCGCCGACGACGAGGAGCGTCCCGTCGTCGCCGACATCGACGGAGCGCCAGAGGTAGTCCGCCGGAACGGTCAGGCGCTCCCAGACGTCGGCGACCAGCCGCCAGACCTGGCCGGCGGAGCCGACGGCGCAGGCCGTGTCGTCGGCGTTGACGGCGACCTCGTTGAGGTAGGCGCAATCCGCCGGGGTAACCTCGCTCCAGCCCGCACCGGGAGCGTAGTCGTAGAGGCGGCCCGCGTCGCCGACGTGGCCGCAGGCCCAGGCTCCGCCGTCGGAGCGGACGGCGACCCCGGTCAGTTCGGCGCTCGAGGGACCGTCGAGTTCGCTCCACGAGCCGCCCGCACGGCGCCAGAACTCACCGCCCAGGCCGACGACGCAGACCACGTCCCCGGCGGCGTCGAGATCGCGCAGCCCCGCCGCCGGGCCGCCGGGAAGCTCGACGGCCACCCAGTAGGGATCGAGCTCGACATCGCCGTCGCAACCCGCCGCCAGCAGCGCCGTCAGAACCGCCGCCAGACTGATAAGCATCGCTTTCTTCATCGGGGCGCCTCCCCGTCCCGGGTTAGAAGAAACCCAGCAGGTGATCGTCGGTGACCAGCCAGCGCGGGCGTCCCGCCTCGTCGCAGAACAGATCCCGCACATGGCCGTCGACGGGCAGCAGCTCCGGAGTCGCCCCGTCGCGGTCGACCCGGCTCAGCTCGCCGTAGGCTCCGCAAACCCAGCAATTGTCGCGCCCGACGGCGCAGACACCGTAGAGGGGATTGGCGGAGCGGTAGAGCGTCGCCAGATCGCCTCCGACCTCGTCGAAGAAATGCAGGTTGTGGTCACGATCGACGAGCCAGGCCCCGTCACCGAGCAGCGCCCCGGCCGCCACGCCGTAGTCGCCGAGGGGGTACTTGGTTCCCTCGAGATCCTCCTCGAGGATCAGGAAGCGACCGTCGTCGGCTTCATCGTCGCCGACGGCCAGGATCCGTTCTCCGGACAGATCGACGCCGCGCCAGCAGTCCCGCAGGTCGGTGTAGACCAGGCGCCAGTCCGCACCGGGTTCTCTGAGCCAGATGTGGCCGTACCAGCCCACGGCGGCCGACCGGCCCTCGGCGTCGGCCTCGACGGCGGTCAACCATAACACGCGCCCGGGCAGCTCGACGACGCTCCAGCCCGTTGACGGATCGTACTCCCAGAGGGCACCCAGGTACTGACCGTCGGAAAGTGTTGCCGCGGCGCAACCGCCGGGCAGGGCGGCGATGTCCGTCAACACCCAGCCGTCCTCGACGGCCAGCCCGCGCGGCAGCCAGTCGCCGCCGTCGGAGTACCACACCCGACCGTCCGCGGCGGCCGCCCAGACCCCGCTGTTATCGGCGGCGTCCACGGCGCACAGCTCGCCGCCCGCGGCACCGGGGAGCTCGACGATCCGCCAGGCCGGGTCGTCGCCCAGCCCGTCGCAGGCCGTCAACAGAACCGGAGCCAACAAGACGCAGAACCTCGTCAGACGGCGCATTCACGCCTCCCGGTCAAACGAACAGGGAGCTGATCGAGAGCTGGAAGTGGGTCCGGCGGATCGCCTCGCCCAGCAGCCGGGCCACGCTGACCTGGCGAATGACCGGCGGCGCGCCCTCGCGCAGCGGAATGGTGTCGGTGACGATGAACTCCTCGAAGACCGAATCGGCCAGCCGCTCGAAGGCCGGACCGGCGAAGACGCCGTGGGCCACCGCGGCGCGCACGCTCCTGGCCCCGTGCTCCTTGAGCATCCTGGCCGCGTTGACCATCGTGCCTCCCGTGGCGATCACGTCGTCGATGATGAAGCAGTGCTTGTCGCGCACGTCGCCGGTCAGCGTCAGGGCCTTGGAGCTGTCGGCGGCGAAGCGGCTCTTGCCGACGATGGCGAAACCCGAGTTGAGCCGATCGGCGTAGCTGCGGTTGACCTTGGCGCTGCCGGCGTCCGGGGCGACAATGACCAGCTCCTCGGCCGGGAAGCGGCGCATCTCCTCCAGAAAGATCGGCTTGGCGTAGAGATGGTCCACCGGGATGTCGAAATAACCCTGGATCTGACCCGCGTGGAGCTCCATCGTCAGCAGACGGTCGATGCCGGCGCGGACCAGCAGGTTGGCCACCAGCTTGGCCGTGATCGGCACCCGGGGCTTGTCCTTGCGGTCCTGCCGGGCGTAGCCGAAATAAGGCACAACCGCCGTCACCCGATTGGCACTGGCCCGCCGCACCGCGTCGACCATCACCAGCAGCTCCATCAGGTGGTCATTGACCGAACCCGTCGATGCCGTGCAGGTCGGCTGCAGGATGAAGACGTCGCGCCCGCGGACGTTCTCGTGGATCTCGACCCGGATCTCGCCGTCGGCAAAACGGGTCATCAGACGCTCGCGCAGAGGGGTGTGCAGATAGGCGGCCACGTCGCGGGCCAGTTGGGGATGGGCGTTGCCGGCGAACAAATACAGATCGAGCATGGCGGACCTCACGATCGTAGGGAAGGGGACGGCTTATTGAGCTTCGATTTTAACCCTCAGCAGCCTTCAGCGCAAGCCGAACGCCGTGCACAGACCACACCGCAGCGACGGATCTGAGGGACCTTTGAAAAACAACCCCGCCGAACCGCCGACCCCAGACGATCGAAGCCCCGGAACTGGCACGGTTTTTGCGGAGGCGGACCGTTATCATCGGCCGTAACGGTCGCCGAGATGCAAAAACCGTGCCAGTTCCGGGGCGGCGCAGACGGCGCGAGGCAGTGTCGCCGGAGGCTGTTTTTCAAAGGTCCGTCCGGCAATCAACAACGGGTCCCTCGGCGGGGACCCGTTTGCTGAAAGACCTTGCGGCCATCAGTGCCGATAGCCCCGCTTGTCGTCGAGGCCGCCGCCGATGCGGAAGCGGGCCACCAGATAACCGGTCAGACCGCCGCCGACCAGGGCGAAGAGGAAGAAGTACCAGAAGGGGATCTGGACCATGATCGCCAGGGGAGTACCCAGCAGCAGGGCCAGGAAGGCGCCCTGGGTGATGCCGTAGCGCCAGAGTGGGGCGGCGCCGATAACGAAGCAGACGGCCAGACGGTGGCCGAAGAAGGCCAGCATCTCGACGACCTCGACATCGCCCGAGCTGAACATGGGAATGATTTCGAACAAACCGAGGACCAATCCCATGTAGATGCCGATGACCCAGGGTCGGCGCCAGATTGAGGGCTTGTCGGAATCAGCCATAGGTGAGGAATAGGGTTGGGAGGTGGTTTTTCAGCTTCGAGGGGATGGTGGACGGCGGCGCAGAGCCGCCTGTCGACGAGGTGCTGGACCCTGATGGTAGTTTTAAGGCGGTAATCCGTCTACGGCAATATCAACCCAGAACAACAACAGCACCATCAGGGACAGCCGACTGCTGATCAGCCCGCCGGCACCGGAGAAAACCCCGACGTGATCACCAAGGCAGTTACGCCGGGCAGCAGCCTCGGCGTCCCCCTAGCCGCCGAGGCGGGCGAGGAAGTCACCGCTGGCGGCGTCGACGACGAGGTCGGTGTACTCACGGTCCTCGGCGTCGTTCATCGGAGCTGCGAGCCGCAGCAAGACGTGATAAGTGGGTCGATCGCGATAGGCTTCGCCGGTGTTTTCCGGGTCGTCCTGGTGGGTGAGGTAGATACGGTCCAAGTGCCAGCGATCGAGTTCGCGCTGCGGACGGTCGTCATTGGCCAGGGCGGTCTCCAGGGCGGCGGGGGAATCGACGTCCGTCGCTGCGAGGGGATTGCGCGGGGCGCCGAGGGGCCAGGTGGTGTGAGCGTCGGGGTCGCCCACGGGCACGTCGGTTTCCAGGACCATGGTGCGGACGCCGGCGGTGACGACGATCTTGAGGGCCCGGCGGGTGGCGGGCGAGTAGTAGGCGATCTCCCACTCGCGGTGCCGACCCCCGTCGGGCTCGACCCCGGAGGCGCAGGCGTAGGCGAAGGCGTCGCTGTGCCAGGCCAGGCCGAGGGACTCGCTCAGGCGCAGGGCTTCGAGAACGGTGTATGAATCGCGGTCGTAGAGGGCGGCGATCTCCGAATCGACGGGTTCCAGCCATTCGCGGCCGTCGTCGTACCAGCACAGGGTACCCTCGGTACCGTCGGAGAGCAACCGAACCCGGGCGGTGGACTCGCCGGCTTCGAGGACCTGCAGGGCGGTGCCCGGGGGCAGCTCGAGCTTCTCGCCGGCGGCGTTTAGCTCGAGGTTGGATCCGGGGATCGGCTTGAGGTAGGCGCCCGCGGCCGGGGGATCGGGCCGGACCGTCACCGTGGTCCGCTGGCACTGGAAGATCTCGCCGAAGACGACGAGCATCACCAGGCCGGCCAGGATGACGGCCATCAGGGAGCCGAACAGGATAACGCGGTGTTTGGCCATGACTCGCCCGTTGGAGTGGGAGGAAGGACGGCGTTGAGCTGATGCTTCCCTGCTATTATACCCGCAGGACCGGGTCGGGGCAAATGAATATCGGCTTCGGCGTGTTATCATCGGAGGAACACGGTGGCGGCGGCCGGCGTACAGGGTAGGTGGAAGCAGCTGACGTGACACAATCACCGGGGAGGCCGGATGCAGAGAAACCTGATGCCCTTGATATTCATTTTGCTCCTGTCCATCGTCATTCCGGGATGCGCCGAGGAGCAGGAAACGTCGGCGGACGACACAGCTCCCGAGAGCACCGCGACCCAGGACGCCGAAATAACCCACGAGCGCGAGAACGCCATCGTCGCCGCGACGCGGCGCGCGGCACCCGCCGTCGTGACGATCACCACCATCACGCGCTACACCGAACGGGTTTACGATCCCTGGAGAGGTTTCTTCAACGACCCCTTCTTCCGCGAGTTCTTCGGTCACGGCTATGAACCCTCCGAACCCCAATACCGGGAGCGCGAGATCCCCGGGATGGGCTCCGGCTTCATCATCGACGAAGAAGGGCATGTGCTGACGGCGGAACACGTTGTTCACTCCGCCGACGAGCTGGAGATCACCCTGCCCGACGGCCGCAGCTTCCCCGGGGAGATCGTCGGCCGCGACCCCTACACCGACACCGCCGTGGTGCGGATCATCGACGGCGAGGACCTGCCCGTCGTCGAGTTCGGCGATTCCGACGCCCTCGAGGTCGGTCAATGGGCCATCGCCATCGGCAACCCCTTCGGCTTCGTCGTCAACGACCCCCAGCCCTCGGTGACCGTGGGCGTGGTCAGCGCCGTGGGGCGGACGATGCGCTCCCGGCTGTCTTCGGGCGAGGGGCGGATAATCGACGGCTTGATTCAAACCGACGCGGCGATCAACCCCGGCAACTCCGGCGGCCCCCTGGTCAATTCCCTCGGCCGGGTGATCGGCATCAACTCCTCGATTCTGTCAACCTCCGGCGGCAACCAGGGCATCGGTTTCGCCATCCCGATCAACACGGCCCGGGAGGTGGCCGGGGAGCTGATCGCCCACGGCAACGTCAGCCGGGCCTACATCGGTTTCTACCTCCAGGACGTCACCGCTTCGATCGCCCAGGCCCTGGGCCTCGATTCCACCACCGGGACCATTATCACCGAGGTAGATGAGGGCTCGCCGGCGGATGAGGTCGGCCTGCGCCGGGGTGACGTGATCCTGGGCTACAACGACGAACCGATCACCTGCCTGCAGGACTTCTACGACGAGTTCCAACGCAGCGCACCGGGGGACGAGTTGTTGCTCAAGGTTTTGCGCGACGGCGGCTTGTACAAGGTCACTCTGGTCATCGACGAACAGCCCGTCGAGGAGTAGGCGCCGTTGACTCCGATCGCGCCGGGCCGGCACGTTTCCTGCATTCCGGGTTCAACCGCTCGAACGTTCGAACGGTTGAACCCGGGCCACAAGGGCGCCGACCCTCAGTAGTCACCCCTCCCCCGCTGGGCGGTTTTTTATCCTACCTTGCCACTTCCCTGGGTATCGACGGCTGTGGTAAGATTCGGGTTGACTGGGTCACGAGTCCTTTTTGAGAGTCGCCGGCCGCCGGATCCGCCACCAACGACGGTGCCAGAGATGATCAACCGCTACAGCGTCCCCGAGATCGAGCGCCTCTTCAGCGACAAGACCCGCTTCGACACCTGGCTGGAGGTCGAGCTGGCCGCCGCCGCGGCGATGGCCGAGCTGGGCCGGATACCAGCGGAAGCCGTCGCCGTCTGCCAAACCAAGACCGCCGAGACCCCGCTGGATCCCGGACGCATCCGCGAGATCGAGCGGACCACCCGCCACGACGTCATCGCCTTCCTCGAGCACCTGGCCGAGATCATCGGTCCCGAGGCCCGCTGGCTGCACCTGGGCCTGACCTCCTCCGACGTGCTGGACACCGCCCTGGCCCTGCAACTGACCCGGGCCCACGCCGTCGTCGACGAAGCCCTGGCCGAATTGACCGCCGGCGTGGCCGACAAGGCCCTCGAGCACAAGGAGACGCTCTGCGTCGGCCGCAGCCACGGTATCCACGCCGAGCCGACGACCTTCGGGCTCAAGCTGCTCGGCTTCTTCGTCCAATTGCGCCGGGACCGCGCCCGCTTGAACGCCGCCGCCGCCGAGCTGCGCGTCGGTCAGCTCTCCGGGGCCGTCGGCGTCTACACCAACCTCGACCCCGAGGTCGAGTCCCGGGCCTGCGCCCGGTTGGGTCTGACCCCGGCCCCCGTCTCGACCCAAATCCTCCAGCGCGACCGCCACGCCGCCTACCTCCAGGCCCTGGCCCTCCTCGGAGCGACCCTCGAACGCCTGGCCGTCGAGATCCGCCACCTGCAGCGCACCGAGGTCGCCGAGGTCCGCGAGCCCTTCACCAGCGGCCAAAAGGGCTCCAGCGCCATGCCCCACAAGCGCAACCCCATCGTCACCGAGCGCCTGACCGGCATGGCCCGCCTGCTGCGCACCAACGCCCTGGCCGCCGTCGAGAACGTCGCCCTCTGGCACGAACGCGACATCAGTCACTCCTGCGTCGAGCGCATCATCCTGCCCGATTCCCTCCACCTGGCCGTCTATATGCTGCGCAAGGCCGCCTTCGTCGTCGACGGCCTGGTGGTCAACGCCGCCAGGATGCGCACTAACCTCGAGCTCAGCGGCGGACTGCTGGCCTCCTCCGCCCTCCTCGTCGAGCTGATCCGCGCCGGCGCCGAGCGCAAGCGCGCCTACGAACTCGTCCAGCGCCACGCCCTGGCCGCCTGGGAGGGCG